>CAYGHB010000006.1:16170-19475 GCA_964349375.1 uncultured Syntrophomonadaceae bacterium
AAGCCGGTTGGTCGGTTTCCGATTTAGAGTTGATAGAAGCCAATGAAGCTTTTGCCGTGCAGGCTTTAACCGTCTGCCGGGAGCTCGAATTTGATCCTACAATTGTTAATGTCAACGGTGGGGCAATCGCCATCGGTCACCCGATCGGCGCCAGCGGCGCCCGTATCTTTGTGACCCTGCTGCATGAAATGCAAAAGCGCAAAGTAAAGCGCGGCCTGGCTACGCTTTGTATTGGTGGTGGGCAGGGGATCGCCTGCACCGTTGAAATGCAATAAAGGGAACCACTGGATACGAGATCAATAATCAATCAGTGCAGGAGGCGCCGGTAATACCGATTACAGAGGCGGCCCTGAGCTTAACAGGTTTACCACTGCCGGTATCGATGTAAATGATGCCGGCAGTTTCATCTATACGGTGGGGAACACCGCTGATACTGCTGCGTCCGGCTTCGTCAAGCAAAATAAATTCAAGCCTTAATTTGTTGCAAAGAGCCTCTTCCAGGAGTTGTTGTTGTTCTACCTGCAGCTGTTCGTCGGTAAGAGGCTGGCGTTGCTCTTCCGCACGTTCTATGGCGGCAGCGTGCCGCCGCAAACTGCCGCAGTGCTCAGGCAGCATCATCCGGCTGCAGGCAAACTGCTGGCTTATTTTTTTGCTCATGCGTCATGGCCTCCGATCTTACCGGCGCGCTGCAGCAGCTGTGCGCCCGGCCCGAGCGATGAAGCGCGAAAGAGGCTGGTCTTCCCGAAGCGTTCCCGCACCTGGTCGGCGGTCCGGATCAAAGCTTCCTCCTTTGCGTCGCGGGCCGAAAAGGGCAGGCGCAACTGGCGGTAATCAGTCAGGCCGCTTAAGCTGATACCGACTGCCCGCAGCGGTTTGCGATCCCAGTGTTGACGAAAAAGCTTAAGAACCGTTGGGTAGATCACCATGGCATTGGCCGTGGCTTCGGGCAGTTTTTTCTGGCGCGAAAAACCGCTCGGGTGATCGAAGTCGGCTCCCCGGCAGTAAAGATGAATGGTGGCGCCCACTTTCTGATGACGGCGGGTGCGCTGGCAAACTTCTTCGGTCATCTCCAGCAGCACCAGTTCGATCTCCTGCTGCTTGCGGTAGTCGCGGGGGAGAGTTGCCGTGTGCCCGATCCCTTTTTGCTCCTGGATCTGGTCGGGCTCCACGGTAGAATAATCAATGCCGCGCGCATTAAGCCAGAGCACCTCGCCGCAGATTCCCCAGCGCCTGCGCAGCATATCCCGTGGCAGGGCGGCCAGGTGGCCGATCGTGCGCACCCCGATCCTCTGAAAATTACGCACCATGCGGTGTCCCACCCCGAAGAGTGACCCGATCGGCAGAGGCCAGGCGAGGGTGGCATAATTGACGCTGTTCAGCTCGAAAAAAAGATCCGGCCGCTTCTTGGCGAAACAGTCGCAGGCCATCTTGGCCTGCAGCGGGTTTTCACCCATACCGATTCGGCAGCGGATTCCGGTTTCAGCCCAGATCTTTTCGATCAGCAGCTGCGCTGCCCCCCGGGGTGAGCCGCCCGGCAAAAATGAACCGCTTAAGTCGAGAAACTGCTCGTCAATCGAGTAGGGCAGCACCCGATCGGTGAACTGCTCGAAAATAGCGGTGATGCGCAGCGAATAGTCGATGTAGAGCTGCATGTGCGGATGGACAAAAACAATCCAGGGACACATTCGCCTCGCTTCCCAGGCCGGTTGGCCAGTCTTTACCCCCAGGGCCTTGGCCTCACGGCTGGCAGCGAGAATGATCCCGTGGCGCAAAGCCGGGTCGCCGCACACCGCAACCGGCTTGCCGCGCAGGGAGGGGTTGCGGGCCGTCTCCACGCTGGCGTAAAATGATTCCATATCGGCCAGAAAGATAACTCTGCTACTCATAGAATATTACCACCTAAAGCGAACTTGTGTTCGCCTTGATTATACATCCTGGCGCCGGAAAATAAAAGGGGCATGCTTAAAAAATATTTTGGCAGGAATAAGGCGTTTACTGTAGAAACAATTTGCTCAGTTAAAGGAGGCTGAAACTATGGACAAACCACTAACAGGTTTAAAGGTAATCGACTTAAGCCGTTTTATTGCCGGCCCGTATTGCACGATGAAACTCGGCGATATGGGGGCTGAGGTAATTAAGGTTGAAACCCCGGGCAAAGGGGACGATTCGCGTGAGCTGGGCCCGCCATTTTTGGAAGGCGAATCGGCCTATTACCTCTCGTTTAACCGCAGCAAAAAAAGCATCACCCTGAATATGAGGGAAGCTAAGGCCAAGGAGATTTTGAGGCAGCTGATCGCTGATGCCGATATCTTTGTCGAGAACTTCCGCGTCGGTGTTACCGAAAAGATGGGCCTGACTTACGAAGATGTAAGGAAAATTAAGGAAGACATCATCTACTGCTCGATCACCGGCTACGGTCACAACAGCCCGTACCGGGAGAAACCCAGTTTTGACGTGATGGTCCAGGGAGAAGCAGGATTAATGAGTATAACCGGTTTCCCTGACGGCCCGCCCCAACGTCTCGGCGTGGCCATTGCCGATATTCTCGGGGGGTTTCATGCCGTGGAAGGCATTCTTTTGGCTTTACTGGCTAAAAATAAAACCGGCCAGGGGCAGTTTATCGATGTATCGCTGATGGATTCGATTATTGCCATTCTCACCTACCAGGCCGGTAATTACCTGGCAACCGGCCAGGCGCCGCAGCGGGTGGGTAACCGGCACCCGATGATTACCCCCTATGAAAGCTTTGAAACAGCAGACGGCTATGTTATTTTCGCCGTTGGCAATCAGCGTCTTTGGGAAAACTTTGTCAAAGTCCTCGGTCGGGAAGATCTCAATGCCGATCCGCGCTTTGCCGATATGAAGAGCCGCAACCAGCACCCCGCCGAACTGAAGGCCATTATCGAAGAAATTACCAGGCAGAAAAAAACTGAAGCCTGGGTGGCAATAATGGAAGAGGCCGGCGTGCCCTGCGGTCGCATCCGCACCATTGACCAGGTTTTGACTGATCCGCATGTTGCAGTGCGCGAGATGGTGGTTGAAAGAGAACATCCCCTGGCTGGCCCAATCAAGCTAATCGGTGTGCCGACCAAGTTGTCGCTGACCCCGGGCGCGGTTACCCTGCCGCCGCCAACTCTTGGCCAGCATACCGAAGAGATCCTTACTGCCCTTGGTTATAGCAAGGACGAGATCGCCAAGATGCAAGAACAGGGTATCATTTAAGTTTTGTATTTCCTCCCCCTTGGTGGTGAGGGGATATAAACTCCCTCCTCCTTGGTGGTGAGGGGATATAAACCCCCTCCTCC
>CAYGHB010000007.1:0-16435 GCA_964349375.1 uncultured Syntrophomonadaceae bacterium
CTGTATATACTAACAACAATAATCTAGACGAATTTATGAACCGTGCTGCACCGCTGCTGAACCGCTGGTGGGATAAGTTTCCGCGGAAAGAAAAAGCGCTGATCCTTGCCGGAAGCCCAGCAGGATTTAAGGCAAGAACCGAGATGGGTATCGATAAGGACGCTGACCTGGAGCTTTTCGTTGAAACTTGCCTCAGCCTGCTTGAATAAATTGGCCTTCTGCCTGCCGGTATTAACAACCGGCGGGTTTAATATAAATACAAACTACTTTAAAAGCGAGGGAAAAGAGTTGAAAAAGATTTCATGGTTTACTGTAATTGTTGTTGTTATGATCGCTGCTATGATGTTTGTAGCCGGATGTGGTTCGAAGGACGCTGCACCGGCAGGAGATTCCGATAGTGGTGATTCTCCCGGCGCCACTGTTCCAACCATTTCAGGCGAGCGTTTTGAGACAGAAACTGTCTCGATGATTGTTGCAGATGGCTGGGATGTCATGGATATCAATGGCGGACTTCAGGCTTATAAAGGTATCAGTAAAGCAGTCGAAGTTTGGGTCCGCGGCTCAGGTTTGGCTGATGACGCAGGCAAAAAATCCATGGAAAACTTCGCCAATAATTACGACGGAACAGCTGTGGAAGAGGTGGAAATGTTTGGCCTAACTTTTTTCTCCACTACATTCGAGTTTTCCGGCATGAAACAGACAAAGTACGGCTCTATAAAAAATGGCCAGCAAATTGAAATTACGCTTGCTGGTGAGGATCACCTGGAAGACGAAGAAATTATGGGCATGTTTTACTCAATCGAATTTAAATAAGCGGAGATTTACAGGAAAAGCGGGGACTTATGATCCTCGCTTTTTAATTTTATTTGTGATTAGATCACTGCAAGCAGCAGAATGCCGGAAATAGTACCGAAGACAGCACCAAAAGTGCCGGAATGTCCGTTACCCGCATTCTGGGCACCGGGAATTAATTCGCCAAAGATAATATAAAGCATTGCCCCTCCGGCAAAGCCAAGAGCCAGGGAAAGAACTAGATCCGATATTGCGCCCAGCGTTGCTCCTAAAAAAGCGCCTATGCCCATTGGCAAACCGGCCAGTACCGTATAGAGCACAATCCAGCGCACCCGCAAACCACCGACACAAAGCGGGCAAGCCATCGCTATCCCTTCCGGTATATTATGCAGGGCGATGGTAAAGGCCAGGGTAAAACCCAGCGCCGGAGAAGCAACATAGCTGGCACCGATCGCAATCCCCTCCGGCAGGTTATGCATAGCGATACCGAGACCAAGAATAGTTCCAGTACGAATGTAGCGGGCCAGTTCATCCGAGGCTTCAAAAAAGTGAAAATGAGGCAACTTCAGATCAAGAATGAGGATAAAGAAGGCCCCAAGCAGGAGTCCGCTAAAAGCAGTTACGAAATTACCGGCCGCGATCGATTCCGGTAAGAGATCGTTAAGAACTACCGCCAGCATAATCCCCCCGGCAAAACCGAGAAAAAGCTGAGCATCTTTTGTCCCGGGCTTTTCAGAAAAAGAGCAATAAAAGCTCCTGAACCGGTGCCGATCACGCCTGCCCCCAGGCCAATCAAGGTAATTCTTAAAACATCTTACACAGGTCAATCTCCCTAAAAAAAAGAACTACAGGAGCTATTATATAACAAATATAGCCAAAAGACTATTAATGCGCCTGCTTCTTTTTACGTTCTTTTTATGATTGAATGATCACCGCAATTTTACGCAATTTTAAACAAATAAAAGGTTTTTTCCGCCTGCTGGTTGAAATACTAGACCTAAATATTTTTCATATGTCAGAATCACTTTAGGGGTATCCTGAAAGGATGATAGCTAATGACTGAAGACAACAAAGCTGCAGCAAAAACAAATTTTATTTACTCCATGATTCGCGAAGATCTGGAAAAGGGGATCCTGGGCGAAAGCCCTGTGCACACACGCTTCCCGCCTGAACCTAACGGTTACCTGCACATAGGCCACGCCAAGGCCATTTTGCTTAATTACTCTATTGCCAAGGATTTCAACGGCAAGTTTAACCTGCGTTTTGACGATACAAACCCGATAAAAGAAGAGCAGGAATTTGTCGATTCAATCATCGAAGATATCCGCTGGCTGGGCGCAAACTGGGAAGAGAGGCTCTTTTTTACCTCCGATTATTTCGAAACCAAATACCAGTTTGCGCTGCGCCTGATTGAAGCAGGTTACGCATACGTCTGCGATTTAAACCCAGATGAAATCAGGGGTTACCGCGGCACACTGACTGAACCGGGAAGAGAAAGCCCTTATCGTAACCGCCCGGCTGCAGAAAACTTAGATCTTTTTGAGAGAATGCGCAAGGGTGAATTTCCAAACGGCAGCAGGGTTCTAAGAGCTAAAATCGATATGACTTCCGGTAACCTGAATATGCGCGATCCGGTCATTTACCGCATCCTGCATGCCCACCACCACCGGACCGGTGATAAATGGTGCATCTACCCGATGTATGACTTTGATCATCCCTTCTCCGATGCCCTGGAAGGTATAACTCATTCTCTCTGCTCTATTGAATACAGTGATCACCGACCGCTCTATGACTGGATCGTTGACCGGGCGGTGGAGTTAATGCCGGAGGTAATAGAATTCCGCTCCCGGCAGACAGAATTTGCCCGCCTGGGGATGAATTATACAGTAATGAGCAAGAGAAAGTTGCGCCGCCTGGTTGAGGAAAAGCATGTGGAAGGCTGGGACGATCCGCGAATGCCAACCATCGCCGGATTGCGGCGCAGGGGAGTTACTCCGGAGGCGATTGCTGATTTTCAGGAAAGAGTCGGCGTCTCACGGGCAGACAGTACGGCTGACCTGGCCCTCTTTGAACACTGCATCCGCCAGGATCTCGAAGCGAAAGCTCCGCGAATCATGGCTGTCCTGGACCCGCTGAAAGTGGTGATTACAAACTGGCCTGCCGACAAGACTGAAACATTTGAAATGGAAAATATGCCGGACGATGAAAGCGCGGGAAAACGTCAGGTTCCTTTCGGTAGAACGCTATTTATTGAACACGATGACTTTATGGAAGAACCGCCAAAAAAATTCTTCCGCCTGGCTCCGGGCCGGGAGGTCCGCCTGAAGGGAGCTTACATCATCTGCTGTGACCAGGTGGTCAAAGATGAGTTTGGTAATATTACCGAGCTACACTGTACATATGACCCGCAAACCCGCAGCGGTTCCGATACCAGCGGCAAAAAAGTAAAAGGGGTAATTCACTGGGTATCTGTCGAACATGCCGCCTATGCGAGTGTTAACCTTTACGATACTCTCTTTTCTGTTGAAAACCCCGAGGAAACTGAAGAAGTAGACTTCACCACCCTGATCAACACTGACTCGCTCCTTACCTGCGAAAATGTGCCCATTGAGCCATCGGTCAGGGAAGCGCTTCCCGGAAACCGTTTTCAGTTCCTGCGTAAGGGCTATTTTTACCTGGAACCGGAGCGCTCAACCAGCGAGAAGATGGTTTTTAACCGGATTGTGCAACTACGAGACAGCTGGGCCAAAGCACAAAAATAAGAACATTTCTATCACTTCTCTTTCGGCGCAGCAGGATAAACCGGGCCGGGGTTATATTCAACACTGGGCCTGGCATTGCGCGGCTGGGGAAACATACTCATTAGAGCATAAATTTCCGGCGGCATATCATTATTAACATTAATACCGAAGCCGGCAACCTGGGCCACATCAATCGGGTAATCGTGAGTCCAGGTCCCCTGGGTTAGCAGCTCCGCGATCTCCTCGGCCTTTTCTTCATCCATATGTTTGACAAGCAGGTTCCTGGCTGTAATTTTCACTTGCTTCAAAGCCTTCGCCGCTACATCGGCCAGGATCACCGTCTGGTCATCGATGTCTTTGATCGGTTTCGTTTCCAGGACCTTGACCAGCGATGCTGCCGGGTACTGGCCGAGCTGAGGATCAAGGGGCCCTAAAACGGCATTTTCATCCATTACCAGCTCATCGGCCGCCAGGGCAATCATTGTGCCCCCCGACATAGCATAATGCGGTACAAAAACCGTTACCTTGCCCGGGTGGCGCAACAGGGATTCGGCGATCTGCTCAGAGGCAAGAACAAGTCCCCCGGGTGTATGCAGAATCAGGTCGATAGGCACATTCTTATCGGTCAGGCGGATCGCAGTTAAGACCTGTTCCGAATCCTCTATGTTAATAAAGCGGGTCAGCGGAATGCCGAGCAGGTTAACCGCTTCCTGGCGGTGAATCAGGGTTATCACCCTGCTGCCGCGCTTGCGTTCCAGCTCGATTATCTTCCTGGTGCGCGATGCCCTGAGCAGCTGCTGCTGCAGATATGGGGTCAGCGCCGATATGATAATGAAGATCCAAAATAGTTGTGACAAGTTATCCATTGAAAAACCTCCTCCACCCTTCTCTATCAGCGGGTTAGCAGTAGTCGCGCCAGCATTCCCAGAACGGGTCAGCCCGGTAATTCCTCTTGGGACGCATGATCAGGATCAGGATCAATCCGAGGATAAATCCGCCGATATGAGCCCACCAGGCAATGCCGGGCATTCCGATAAAAGCGTAAACAACCTGAATCAAAGCCCAGTAACCGAGGTAAACCGGAGCCGGGAGCCAGAAGAAGAAAAAGAACAGTGGCGGGATGATCGTTAAAACCCTGGCCCGCGGGAATAACACCAGGTAAGCGCCTAAAAGCCCCGATACCGCACCTGAAGCGCCCACCATCGGAATAGCGCTCTCCGGCATGGAAAAACCCTGAAATAGAGCAGCGGCGATCCCTGAAAGCAGGTAGAGCGTCATGAACCGGCGAAAACCAAGGCGGCCTTCCACAGCCGGCCCGAATACCCAGATAAACCAGACGTTACCGATCAGATGCATAAAAGAACCGTGCACAAACATACTCGAAAATATCGTATAGAACTCGCTGACCGGATTTTCAAAAAATAAGGATGGAATAAAACCGTAGCGGTAAAATATCGCTTCGAAAGCTTCAATACCAAAAGAGAGTTGTAAAAAGAAAGCTAAACCGTTAAGGATAAGCAACCCAAAAGTTGCAATTTTCGCTCCGTGATAGGTTATGGTGTCGCGGATCGGAAACATCGTTTTACCGCCTGTCTCATTTGGGATAAAGCCTTTAAATTATAACACATCCTAATGCTTTGCATCTTTCATAACACTTGCATAGATGCTAACGGGGCGCCGCTTTTATCAGCAGCACCCCGTAACAACTAGTAAGCAGTTAATAAGTTAGTACGCAGAGTCCTAGATTTTGTCGATCCTGATAGCGCAGACCTTTGTTTCAGGGGTTTTGGCCACCGGATCCAGGGCTCTGCTGGTTAACAGGTTGGTAGGGCACTCAGCAAAATGGAAGGTGAGCGAAGCAACACCCTGCTGACTGCGCCTAGAAACTTTAACCCGCACCTGGATTTTCCCCCGCCGCGATTTAACCTCAACCAGATCGCCGTCGGTCAGGTTCATCTTTTCGGCATCCTGGGGACTGATCAGGATCTGCTCTTCACCGCTCAGCTGATCAAGCCCTTCGGAATAGCGGGTCATCGTACTGTGAAACTGGTAAAGGCTGCGTTCTGTGGTCAAAATAAGCGGAAAATCAAAATCACAGCATTCGGCAGAAGGCCTGTACTCCAGGGCAACCAATTTGCCTTTACCGGAAGGGGTGGCAAATTTTTCTGTGTGCAGAATCCTCGTTCCCGGGTGATCCGCTGCCGGACAGGGCCACTGAATTCCACCGGCTTCGAGACGGTCGTAAGTAATTCCGGCATAGCTGGGAGTAAGCGAGGTGATCTCATTAAAGATCTCCTCTGCGCTGTTGTAAGCAAAACCCTCAGTGCCCATCTCGTTGGCAACGGCGCTGAAGATCCACCAATCGGGTTTCGCTTCACCGACGGGATCAATAACCCGGCGGACACGCTGCACGCGCCGCTCTGTATTGACAAAAGTCCCGTTTTTCTCGGCGAAAGAAGCCGCCGGCAGAACAACATCAGCCTTCTTGGCTGTTTCATTAAGGAAAATATCCTGAACGACGAAGAACTCGAGTTTTTCCATCGCCTCGATCGAATGAGTCGCGTTTGCCTCGGTCAGAACCGGGTTTTCACCAACCAAATAGACCGCCTTAATATCGCCGTTGTAGGCAGCATCAAAGATCTCTGTATGGGTTAACCCCGGTTTTCCGCTTAAGCTTACACCCCAGGCTTTTTCAAATTTTTGCCGGGCTTCATCGTTGTCGACCTTCTGGTAACCGGTAAAAACACTGGGCAGAGAGCCCATATCGCATGCTCCCTGGACGTTATTCTGACCACGCAGGGGGTTAACCCCGCCGGAAACCTGCCCCAGGTTACCGGTGATCAGAGCCAGGTTGCTGATCGCCAGGACGTTGTCAGTTCCGTGTGAATGCTGGGTAATACCCATGCAATAGAGAATCGACGCCGGGCTGTTTTCAGCATAGATGCGCGCCGCCCTGACCACATCATCCCAGGGCAGGCCGGTTATATCACTGACAAAATCAGGCGTGTATGATTCAAGCGAGGCCTTAAATTCATCAAAATTCTCGCAGCGTTCATCAATATACTGCTGATCATGCAGCCCTTCTTCGATAATCACCCGGGCCATCCCCATCAACAGGGCAACATCGCTGCCGGGTCTAAGCGGCAGGTGCAGGTCGGCAAAATTAACCAGCGCAACTTCCTGCGGGTTGACTACAATCAATTTTGATCCCTCGCGGACCGCTTTTTTCACCTGGTAACCGATAATCGGATGGGCATCAGTCGTACTGGTGCCGATAGCCAGGATACACTTGGCATCACCAATCTCAGCAATTGAGTTGGTCATCGCCCCTGAACCGAGCGCTATGGCCAGACCGGCCACAGTCGGAGCGTGTCAGAGGCGGGCGCAGTGATCGATGTTGTTGGTACCCATCACCGCGCGGGTAAATTTTTGCATTACATAGTTCTCCTCAACCGTACACTTAGCCGAGGCAATCATCGCAAACTGGTCCCCCTTGTACTGCCCGAGTTTCCGGGCAATAAGCGACAGGGCCTCTTCCCAACTCGCTTCTACGAGCTCACCATCTTTACGGATTAAGGGATGCTTCAGTCTTTCCGGATGGTTAACGAAGCTGAGGCCATAACGACCTTTGACGCAGAGGCTGCCGCCGCTGGCCGGGCTGTCGGGGAAAGCCCTGGAGCTGACAACCTTGTTGCCGCGCGCTCCGACTACAATACCGCAGCCACAACCGCAGAAGGGGCAGATGGTCTCCACCTCGTAAGTGGGCTCCAGCGCTTTGCGGGGGATCAGGGCTCCAACCGGGCAGCGCGATACGCATTCACCGCAGGTTACGCAGGTGGAATCGATTATCGGTTTGTCGCCCAGTACGCTGATCTTGGTGCGGATTCCGCGGAAGGCAAAATCGATGCAACCATCACCCTGGATCTCGTCACAGGTGCGCACACAAATCCCGCAGAGCACGCACTTATTCATATCCCGCAGGTAGTAGGGGTTTGAATCATCCAGCGGTTGATCAAAAACAGGTTGACGCATGGCCTTAATCCGCTCTTCGTCAAGACCGATATAGCGGGTAAGTTCCTGCAGCTGGCACCTGCTGTTCTTGGCGCAGCTCTGGCAGTTGTAATCGTGATTAAGCACCAGCAGCTCTAAATTAACCCGGCGGGTCTGATCGATCTCTTCGCTGGCTGTCGTTACAACCATGCCCTCCTCAACCGGGGTCATACAAGATACCGTTGGCCTGCGCCCTTCGATTTCAACGAGGCAGACCCGGCAAATCCCGACCGAAGTGAGATCAAGATGATCGCAGAGGTGTGGAATGTAGATTCCGTTGGCCAGGGCAGCCCTTAAAATCGAAGTGCCCGGCTCGGCCTGAACTTCCACACCGTCAATGGTCAGTGTAATCAGCTCTGACATTTGTAGCCCTCCTCACAGGGAAGTTGTTGTTCGGTTTGCGGCAGCCCTTCGGAAACTACCAGAACGGCACGCACCTTTTTCGGGCAGACATCATAGCAGGCGCCGCACTTGGTGCATTTATCCTGGTCAATTATGTGCGGCTCTTTCTTCTCGCCGCTAATTGCCTCAACCGGACACTCCTTGCTGCAGCGCTGACAGCCAATACATTTTTCCTGGTCGATCAGATATTGCAAGAGGGGCTTACAAACCAGGGCCGGGCAGCGTCTGTCGTTAACATGCGCTTCGTACTCGTGGCGGAAGTAGCACAGGGTGGTTAAGATCGGGTTGGGAGCAGTCTGCCCCAGGCCGCACATAGAACCTTTTTTAACCGCCCAGGCCAGCTCTTCCAAAAGGGCCAGGTCTTCCGGCTTGCCTCGGCCTTCGGTAATATCTTCCAGGATATTGTACATCTGCGAGGTCCCCAGGCGGCAGGGTATGCACTGTCCGCAGGATTCGTTTTTAGTAAAGTTTAAGAAATAGCGGGCCATATCAACCATGCAGGTTTCTTCATCCACGACAACCAGCCCGCCGGAACCCATCATCGCCCCCGCAGCGGTAAGCGAATCAAAATCGATCGGCAGATCAAGATGTTCTTCAGGAATACAGCCGCCTGAAGGGCCACCGATCTGGACTGCCTTGAATTTCTTGTCGAAACGGATACCACCACCGATATCGAAGACTACTTCGCGGATTGTTACCCCCATCGGCACTTCTACCAATCCGGTATTGTTAACCTTCCCGGTTAAGGCAAAAACCTTGGTGCCCTTGCTGCCTTCGGTTCCAACGGAAGCAAACTTCTCGGCCCCGTTCCGCAAAATCAGCGGTACGTTGGCCAGCGTTTCAACATTATTAACACAGGTAGGCTTGCCCCAAAGGCCTTCAACCGCGGGGAAAGGCGGACGGTACCTGGGCACGCCCCTTTTACCTTCGATTGAAGCCAGCAGCGCGGTTTCCTCGCCGCAGACGAATGCGCCGGCGCCTTCTTTAATTTTTATTTTAAAATTAAAACCCAATCCGAGTATATTTTCGCCGAGCATACCGTATTGCTCCGCCTGGCCGATCGCCGTCCGTAAGCGCTTAATTGCCAGCGGGTATTCAGAACGAACGTAGATGTAGCCTTCGTCGGCGCCAATTGCCTGCCCGGCAATCATCATCCCTTCAAGCACTGCGTGAGGATCGCCTTCAAGCAAACTGCGGTCCATGAAAGCCCCTGGGTCGCCTTCGTCAGCGTTGCAGACGATATATTTCTTAGAACCGGCGCTACCGTGGGCAAACTGCCATTTCATCCCTGTCGGGAAACCTGCCCCGCCGCGCCCGCGCAGACCGGATGTTTTTACCTCGTTGACTACAGCCATCGGCTCCATCTGCAGGGCTTTCTTTAAACCGATATAACCGCCCCTGATAATGTATTCATCAATATTTCCCGGGTCGATTACCCCGCAGTTGCGAAGAGCCAGGCGCATCTGCTTGCTGTAAAACATAATTTCATCGTGGGAGGTTACGATCTCCTCAGAAACAGGATCCTTATAAAGCAACCTTTCAACTTTATTACCTTTTACCAGGTATTCTTCAACAATTTCAGCCACGTCTTCCTGCTGAACCCCGCAATAGAAGATATCGTCGGGGTAAACAATAAAGATCGGCCCCTTTTCGCAGAAACCGTGACAACCAGACATTATTATCCGCACTTTATCCTCTAACCCATGCTTGCCGAGTGCTTCGATGAGGGCGTCTTTAACTTCAACAGCCCCCGATGAAATACAGCCCGTTCCGGCACAGATCAGAATATGACGATCATACACTTTGGTCTTCTCTCCTTTCGCTGGTTACCGGGATAATAGCCCTGAACTATTTCAGTGCTCCCGGAACATCGGGCTGTGCGAGTATTTATTTATAATCGCCACACGAGCCTGTTTACAGGGCTCGCTCTCATGACACAGCGGCCCCTCGAGACAGCACTCGACAAAAACATCACAGGGTCGCTCTTTGCTATTAAAACATTTTTCACAGCAGTGGTCGATAAAATGTTCCACTTAGGCCTGCCCTCCTTCCGGCTCAGCGCCGAAACTTTCTATAATGCCTTTAGTCTTATCGGGATCCAGTTTGCCAAAGGTTTTTTCACCGATAGTCATCACCGGAGCCAGGCCGCAGGCACCGATGCAGGCAACTTCCTCGTAGGTATACAGCTTATCTTCCGTTGTTTCGCCGACCCCTACTTTTAAAACATCTTTAACCTTGTCGGCAACCTTCTTGGCTCCCCGCACATGGCAGGCTGTTCCGCAGCAAAGACGAATAATATGCCTGCCCCGGGGCTTAAGATGAAACCGGGCATAAAATGTGGCCACCCCAAAAACTTTGCTTTCCGGCACCCGGACAAAGCGCGCAACGGCCTTCATCGCTTCTTCGGGCAGATAGCCGAGTTCTTCCTGGACATCCTGCAGCACAGGGATCAGCTCATTTTTTTCGCCTTTGAATGAAGCAAACACTGTTTGAAGTTGTTCTTCCATTTAATCACTCCCCTTTTCGCCATTTTGACATAAATAGATTACCATCTAATTCTCCTCACTAAATAGGTAATCCTGCCCGATCGGAGCAAAAATGCGCTTTCAATAAAAAGACGCAATAGACAATATATTGCGCAATTATCATGGCGCCAAAGATCCTTCTTTTTACCACTCAACGCTTGCCGACTGAGCAAAACAAAGCTGGAACAATCGGACGAAACACATCATAGTAAAGGATCTAAGTTGTTGCATTATTGTACTTGCTATATTATAATAATAAGAAAGGAGCGTGTTGATAATGTTATCGAAAAATCTATTAAGCAAGCTGAACGAACAGATTACCCACGAATTTTATTCTGCTCACTATTACCTGGCAATGGCTGCTTACTTTAAAAAAGAAGATCTCGATGGATTTGCCAACTTTTTCATCGTCCAAGCTGAGGAAGAGCGGTTTCATGCCATGAAGTTCTTCGAATTTATCAATGATCAGGGCGAAGAGGCGATCATAACCGGTTTTAAGGATCCCAGGAGGGAATTTAAATCAGCGGAAGAGATATTCTCCCTGGCCCTTGAGCATGAAAAGCTGGTCAGCAGCCTGATCAATGAACTGATGAATATCGCCCAGGAAGAAAAACATTACCCCAGCATCAGTTTCCTGCAGTGGTTCATCGATGAACAGGTAGAAGAAGAAGCATCAATGAGCAGGTTACTCAGCCTCGTTAAGCGCGTTGGCGAGCAGGGTCACGGAATTTTAATGCTCGACCGCGAACTCGCTTCCCGTACTTTTACCCCGGCAGCAGAGTAAAAACAACCTGATTTATCTTCAATTAGGCATAAAACTTCAGGAGGACACCAAAATTAACTGGTGTCCTCTTTGTGTCTAGCTTTTTAAAATTTGTTTAGCTTTGGTTATTGATTTGCTGATTCCTTCGTAACCGGTACAGCGACAAAGATTGCTCTGGAGCCACTCCCGGACGGTGTCATCGTCAGCTTCCGGATCTTTTTCCAGCAGGGCGTAAGCGTTAACCAGGAAGCCCGACGTGCAAAACCCGCACTGAAACCCGCCTTCCGACAAAAATGCCTGCTGGATGGCTGTATCTTTAAGACCTTCGACGGTGGTGATCTCTTTTCCCAGGGCTTCAATGGCCAGCACCAGGCATGATTTTACCGGTACTGCATCCAGGAGCACAGTGCAGGCACCGCAATCGCCATTTTCACATCCAGGCTTGGCGCCTGTTAAGCCAAGCTTTTCCCGTAAGACCCGCAGCAAGGTATCGGCCGGGCGGATTACCACCTGTCTCTTTTCACCGTTTACGCTCAGTTCAACTTTTGAAATTCCCTGACATGAGGCGTCCATTATCTCTCCCCCATTTCTGTCAAGAGCAGCTCCAGATCTTTTTCGAAAAGAGCTTTCCGGTAGGCGGCAGAACCGCGCTCATCTGCGCGAATATCCCCCGGCAGTTTATTGACCACATTGTTGATAGTTTCGCTCACCTTAATGTTTTGATCATCTAAAATCATTTCAAGATCTCTGCTGCGGAAAGTAAAGGCACACAATCCGGCAACAGCAAGCTTAAGGTTTCCATCCTTCCTGATGCAAGCCAGGTGGTAGAGGGGATAATCAACCGGCCCCTGCTTCACTCTGCGCCTGGTGTAGAAGGGAAGGTTGAGGCTATCTTCCCGAACTTCCAGCTGCACCAGCAGCTCACCCTTCGCCAGTTTAAGCCTTTTATCGAACAGGTCTGTCACCTGCTCGGAGCGCCTGCCTTCTGGCCCGGCCAGCGTTACAACAGCATCAGTCAGCAAAAACGGCAGGAGAGCTTCCCGGTAGGGCAGTCGCCCGCAGATATTACCGCCCAGGGTGAGGCGGTTACGCACCGTGCGATCGGCAATTTGTTTAACTACCTTGGAGAGCAGAGGGAAGTTGTTTTCGTCAACGATCCTGCTAAGACTAAGGTTTGCGCCGATTACCAGTTGCCCGTTATTTTTCTCAAAAACTATGGTCTCCTGGATATTTTTAAGATCGATCAGCGCTCCCGGCTTAAGTGTCTGCTGCCGGCAAAAGGTAATGATCTCTGTTCCACCGGCATAGTATAAGGGATTTTTATCTTCTGAACTTAACCTGGTGAAAAGGGTTACCGCTTCTTCGGCCGTTTGCGGCAGGTAGTATTCAAAATCAAAGGGTATCATTATCTCGCCCCCTTCCTGCTTCCCAGATGGACTGTGGCGTAAGCGGCAGCCGGTTCAGGGGTCGGCCAAGGGCGCAGGAAAGCGCGCCGGCCAAAGCGCCGGGCATGCCCAAAACCCCCTGTTCACCGAGCCCCCTGGCCCCAAAAGGACCGTCCCGCTGGGGTGACTCCACAAACTGAACCAGATACTCCGGCTCTTCTCCGTAACGCAGGATCTTGTAGCCGCGTAAATCATCATTGGTTACTTTCCCCTGGCTGCTCAGGTTAAAACCTTCCCACCCGGCAAATCCGAGTCCCATTGACATGCCCCCAACAATCTGACCGTGTGCCAGGGAAGGATTAATGACCTTGCCGACATCCATGGCGCAGGCCGCTTTTAATAACCTGTAAGTGCCGTCTGCAGGGTTCAGCTCAACCTCAACCCCCTGGGCACCAATGGTCCATTCCAGGGCAGGCCGCCCGGCCCCCGTTTCGGGATCGATCGCCGTCAGGCGTCTCGCTATATAACGACCGACACCAATTACCTGCCCCTCGATCGCATTCCCTTCGGGGAAAACATAACCGAGGGCGACTTCGGACATAGGCAAGCCTATCTCCGGTTCATCTGCTAAGTAAACCCGTCCGCCGGATACCTTTAGATCTTCAGGAGGGCAGCGCAGCACAATAGATGCTGTCCGGCATAGCTGCCTGATAGCATCGTCTGCCGCCTCAAGCAGCGCCCGGCCGATCATAAACAGGCTGCGACTGGCTGCTGTTGCCCAATCATGCGGGGCGACACGGGTGTTTACTTCATTGACCACGTGGACCTGATCAGGATTAAGCCCCAGCTTTTCTGCCAAAACCTGGGCCAGGGCGGTTTTTATCCCCTGCCCGATATCAATGACCCCGCAGTGCAGGTTAACTGATCCGTCTTCATTGAAGGTCAGAATTGCCCCGCCATCAGCATTGGTCGGCATCGCCGGCGCTTTCCAGAAACAGCTGATACTTTTACCGCGTACCCGGCCATCTGGCAGCTCTTCCCGCCGTCCTTTATGCCATTCGAGCATGGTACCCACCCGCCGGAGACATTCCTGCAGGTCGCCGGTGTTGGCATCCATGACACTCTGGGTTGGAGTGGTGTCTCCTGCTTTGATCGCATTGATCAACCTGAACTCCAGGGGATCAATCTTCGCCTTCTCGCTCAGGAGATCAACTGCCCTTTCCATGGCAAAAGCCAGTTCAATATGGCCGAAACCCCTGTAGGCGGTGGCAAAAGGGTGATTAGTATAGACACAAAGGGAATCACACCAGATATTCTCGATTGAGTAAGGACCGGTACAGGCGATTGCCGCTGCCCGGCTGATATTAACTGCGTAGTCAGCATAAGCGCCGCTGTCGAAACAGAAAGTAATCTCTGCCGCCTGCAGCTTGCCGTTCTTCAAGCAGCCGAGCTTCACTTTAGCCTCCAGCCCCGTCCGCCCGGGAGACGATACAAGATCATTTTCCCGGCTGTTAACCAGCCTCACCGGGCGTCCGCCTACAGCCTTGGTCAGCAGGTAGGCCAAACCCTCAAGCTGGATCCCGGCTTTGCCGCCAAAGCCGCCTCCAAGAGGTTTTGTGATTACGGTTATTTTACCAAGAGGCAGGTTAAAAGCAGCCGCCAGCAAACTGCGCACAACAAATGGAGCCTGGGTTGTGGAGTGAATGATCACCTGGCCGTCTTCCAATATTTCTGCCGTCGAGGCCCGGGTTTCCATCGCCACATGGTCCCCGGGTGGAAAACTGAAAAAT
Organism: uncultured Syntrophomonadaceae bacterium; assembly: GCA_964349375.1. Lineage (GTDB taxonomy): Bacteria > Bacillota > Dethiobacteria > DTU022 > DTU022 > UBA993. The sequence goes on from CAYGHB010000007.1 coordinate 14,449, forward strand.
TCGGATACAGTAAAATCGCTGGCTTTGAAGCCCTCTTCAATGGTGCCCTTGCGAATCTTGGTCCGATTAGCAACATTGCTGCCCGGTTCAGGGAAAATTGCCGGAATATGGCTGTAGAGATTCATATCCTCGTGCAGGATCGGGGCGCCCTCGGCCAGGGCTTCAGAGGGAGAAGTGATCATAGGCAGCGGATCGTACTCCACCCTAATTAGCGAAAGAGCCGCTTTCGCTTCCGCCTCGCTGTCTGCAACAACGGCGGCCACCGGCTCTCCATAATGACGAACCTTGCCGCGGGCCAGCGGCGGCTTATCGCCTAAATAGATGCCGATATTACCCGGCACATCATCTCCGGTTAGCACCGCACGCACCCCCGGCTGCTGCTTTGCCTCAGTGCTATCAATGCTCTTAATGATCGCATGGGCATGGGGGCTCACTTTCAGGGCTGCATGAAGAGTTTGCGGCATCAGATGATCGCTTAAGTAGCGTAGTTTGCCGCGCACCTTATCGGGTCCGTCTTTACGCGGCACCGAAGCTCCCACATATTGCTGCTCGGCCATAAAGATTCCTCCTCAAGATTCAGCGATAGTAATCTACTTTTCTAAGTAATTCGATGAAAACTGTTTCCATTCCTGCCTTTTTCCAGATCCTCCAGTTGATTCTGTTGCTCAATCTGATGTAAAATGTAAAGGTTGAGGGAAAGGGGGACCAGATAAATGAAAATGATGAAAGGGATGCTGATTGCCCTTGCGCCGGCTGTGCTCTGGGCGATCTATTCCTACCGTTTTAACGCAGTACTGTTAATTATAGTCTCCATCGCTGCCGCTGTAGGATCTGAAGCGCTCTACCAGTACCTTTTTAAAAAACCACTTAAGATCAAAGACCTCAGTGCGGTGGTAACAGGCCTGCTCCTGGCGCTGACCGTATCGCCGTCCTTACCGCTTTATGTTGCTGCAGCAGGTTCTGCAGTGGGAATTATAATTGGCAAGCAGCTCTTTGGCGGTTACGGCAAAAACCTTTTCAACCCCGCCCTCTTCGGACGCATTTTTATCGTTTATGCCTTCCCGGGGACAATGAGCCCCTGGCTTTCACCGGTTGATGCCATGGCAACGGCAACACCCCTGCAGCTGATCCGCAGCGAGGGGACGGTAACGGCGATCCATAAGTTGTTCCTCGGCACCATACCGGGCAGCATCGGCGAAACATCCGCCTTACTGCTGCTGCTGGGGGCGGGATGGCTGCTTTATAACCGCTATGCTAACTGGCGCATTCCCCTTTCAGTTATTGCTGCCGTTGTCGTGGTCTCTCTTTTAACTGGACAGAATATCGCCTTTCATCTTTTCTCAGGCAGCCTGATCCTGGGTGCTTTTTTTATGGCGACCGACCCGGTCAGCTCACCAAAAACCCAAACAGGGCGCTACATTTTCGGCTTCGGAGTAGGGCTAATTATTATGGCGATGCGCCTCTGGGGATGGCTTCCGGAAGGTACTACCTTTGCGATTTTGGCCATGAACCTTTTCGTGCCCCAGATCAACAAGTTGACCAGGCCGCAGACTAAGCAAACAGCTGCCTGAATTATCGCTGTTAGTGATTAGTCGGATAGAGCAGCACCCATTATTGTTTTTAGTTCGCCCACATCGATCGCCAGCCCTTTTACCTGATCCGGATCCTGGCTGGCCAGGGTAGCAAAGATAATCGCGCCAACCTCGCCCCGCCCGTTAAAAACCGGGCTGCCGCTGCTTCCGGGGTAAATCATCGCTTCGATTACCAGGTGAGGCAGCTCCCTTCCGTAAGCCTGACGATAGGCAATTACCTTACCCCGGTTAGCAATCCTGGCAAACTGCAGGGGGTTGCCGATCACCAACACCTCCTCACCTACTCTTAAACTGCTGCCGGCCAAAGGAACGACAGGCAAAGCAGCTCCCTCAAACACCAGCAAAGCAAGATCGGTTACTTCAGATACAAACCACTCTGATACCATAAAAGAACC
>CAYGHB010000007.1:16535-18506 GCA_964349375.1 uncultured Syntrophomonadaceae bacterium
TTCAACTGGGTTATCGAGATTCTGAAACCGCTGGACGATCTCTTTTTGCCCGACGATTAGCGGCTCTTGTGCTCAAAAAGAAAAATAGGCGATGAGCAGGCCGATGCCAATTATTAGCGGAATACCAATCAGGATTACCAGTTGTAACAGGTAGACCCCGATACTGGCGCCTGTCGAAAGGCTGTGACTTTCGCGAACAGCAATAACCTGGAGCACCAAAACCCAGATGGAGAGGCCAAGGCTGACTAACCCCGCCAGAATATCTCCAACCGGACCCAGGAAACCACTAATTAATGTAACCGGAACCCCAATAATCAAGGGGAACCCGGCGAACGCGTAAGCAGAAAAAAGATTCCAGTAACCGCCACTGCCCTTAAAAAGGCGGGCCAGCAGCTGTAAAACCCCGGTAATCACAAATATTGAAACAATTGCGATTAAAATGGAAGCAGCGATAATTACCGAATAGGATATGCTGATACCAGTTTCCCGCATTAAATCCTGAAAAGCCTGCATCGATTGTTCATTATACAACGAGGCCAGAACACTGAGCACTGTTACAGCCAGATAGATTAAAAACGCTGCGTTTGCCGGCTTTTCCCGGGCAATTTCATTTAAGGCTTGAACCGGTCTGGTTAACACTCCGTAGAGCCATTCAATGATCTGATCGAACATCGAAGCAACCTCCTTTGCTGGTTAGCTGATCTTTGTTCACTGCTAAATCAATCTACCTGACCTGATAGCGAATATCAGGAGGGAATCCTTCCCGCAGTGTTTCCAATAGCAGCAGCTCCGGCCCCAAGAACCTTTTTTCGATTGCCGCTAAGACCCGGTAGCCATAGTCAAAAAACTGGCTAAAGGCTGAAGGCTGCGCAAACTCGTAGCGCACTGGATTTTCAAGGCCGTTCAATTCGGCCAGGTAAGCGATCGCTTCTTCGATGCCCCCCAGGCGATCAACCAGGCCAAGCTCGAATGCCTGTTTGCCTAAGTAAAGTTGGCCGGTTGCCAGTTCACGCACTCTTGCCACATCCATTCCCCTGCCCTCAGCCACTTCGGCAATAAACTGCTCGTATGCTGTATCGGAGATATCCTGCATAATCTGCCTCTCTTCATCGGTAAGGGCGCGGCTGAACATATCCTTATGTTCTCCGGATTTAAAAGTTTCTACTTCAATACCGAGCAGATCGTAAAGCCCCTCGGTGTTGATTAGGGTGCTGATTACACCAATTGAACCGGTCATTGTTCCCGGTTGGGCCACAATACCCTGGGCCGGGGCAGCAATGTAATAGCCTCCCGAAGCGGCCATGTCGGCCATGGAAACCACAACCGGTTTGCTGAATTTTTTGATCAGCGCCGCTATCTCCTGCGAAGCGGCGATCGAACCGCCGGGGCTTTCCACTCTTAAAACCACGCCCTTAATCGCCGAGTCGTTTTCGGCTTTTTCAAGCTGTTTTTGGACATAACGCGGGGTTATCGCACCGGTCAGAAAACCGCTGCCGGCCGACTCCTGGATGGCCCCGGTCAGGTAGATCACCACAATCCGATTTTCCCCAGTGCGCATAAGATCACGGCCCTTCCCCGATCCACCAAGAAAGGGCAAGACAACAACCGTAAAGAGCGCCACAACTATCAGGGTAATAATTACTATTCTTTTTCCTCTCATATTAACCACCTCAATGATAACTCAAATTTTAATATATCTTTGACAGCATAAACCGATTCTCCTTTAAAATATTTTACTGCAAAAATAGAGGATCACGGTTGCGTTCCAGAAATAATTATGCTAAAATTTATATAACCAATATGGTTATATTAATTCTTTTTAATTGAAGGAGCTGGATCATAAATGAAAGAGTTTTTAGCTAAGACCCTCAAAATGAAAGATCTTGTAGAATATCAGGATGGCGCTGTAGTCAGTAAAGAAGTGCTGAAAAAGGAAACCGGGACGGTTACGGCTTTTGCCTTTGACCAGGG
>CAYGHB010000008.1:0-17959 GCA_964349375.1 uncultured Syntrophomonadaceae bacterium
GCCCCGGCACAGAAAAAGAGGGTAATCTTCAGTAAAGCATGATTAATAATATGCAGCAGGCCACCGGTTAGCCCGATTACATTAAATAGTCCTGCGCCTAAGATAATGTAACCGAGTTGGCTGATCGTTGAGTAAGCGAGGCGCCGCTTCAATACATCCTGCTGCATGGCAATAATTGAGGCCGTCAGGATTGTTACCGACACCAGTGCGGCCACAAAATAGCCCAGATTTAAACTGATCAGAGCTGTAATTCCGAAAACTGAATACATGCTCCGCAAGATGCCAAAGACCCCTGACTTAACAACGGCAACAGCATGCAAAAGAGCGCTGACCGGAGTAGGGGCGGCCATGGCTGAAGGAAGCCAGGCATGCAGCGGCATGACGGCGGCTTTCACGCCAAACCCGAAAATGAAGCAAAGGAACGCTAACTGAAGCAAAAAGGGCGATCCAGTCCCGGGGTTGATAATACCGCCACGGGCAAACTCAAGTGTTCCCGCATTGCCGTAAGTAATAATTAAGCCAATCAGAATCAGGCCGGCTCCAAAAAAACTGTAAATCAGGTAACGGATACCTGCTTGTTTGGCTTCATCGTTTTCTTCATGAATCACCAGGGGGTAAGTAAAGAGGGTTAAAAATTCGTAAAAGAGGTAGAGTGTTAATAGGTTTGCCGATAGCGCTATACCCATGGTCATGCCGAGTGAGAGCAGGTAAAAAATAAAGTAACGGCGACGGGCGTGTTCGTGAGCCATGTAGCCGGTAGAATAAACAACAGCAAAAAACCAGAGGATTGCGGCTGTACCGCCGAAAATTGCAGCCAGGGGATCAACTCGAAGTTTTATATCTAAGCCGGGAGCAACCTGGTGCAGCAGGATCGCCCATTCGCCGTAATTTACATAATGGATCAGGATCAGGATCATAGCTGTGGCGCTGATCAGGCTGACTGCTATAGCCATAATGTTGCGGGCCCGATCATTTTCTTCTTTGGCCAGGCCGGTAATCAGCGCTCCAATCAGGGGAAAGACAATCATAAAGAGAGGCAGGTATAAGATGTAGTCCATTAAGAGATCTTCCTTTCCCGACAGTTCACAGAACAGATGTTAATGATCTGTCCCTTGTTCTTTTTCTTTTTGACTGGTACTGCTTGTGCCCCAGACCAGCATAACTGAGATTACGGTTGCGAAAAGGACCGTTGACTCAAGCAGCGTATCGTAACCCCGGTAGTCAAGAAGAATATTGGCTACCAAATTTAAACCACCGCTTTCTTCAACACTTTCGTTAACATAGCGTTCGTAAACATAGTTATTTGTTGGGTTGTCCAGGTTTCCATAAACCGGCATTTCAGTTACTGCCAGCATCAGCATGAAAGAGATCAACCCAACCAGGATAATTGACATTACGTAAAACAAAATGCGGGGCAGGTTTTTCACTGGGGACGCCTCCCTACTTTGGTAACCACGGTCACCATTAGTACTGTCGTCCCAATACCCACAGCTGCTTCAGTAATAGCCAGGTCAGGAGAATTAAGCTGCTGCCAGATTAGGGCCATTACCATGCTGTAAGCTCCAAAAATAATTACGATATAGAGCAAATCCTTGAATATAAAAATCGAGAAGGTGGTAGCGATTAAGATGATAAGGAGCATGAACAGCAAAACATCGATCATCACTTGTTATCGCCCCCTTTTTCTGGCGCTGTCACTAAAGGTTGTCTTCTCCGGCGCCTTTGAGAGGCGGCTACATAGTCGTTGATTAAAAAGCTGCCTTCAGCCATCGGAGTACCCCTGTTATAAGCTGTTTTGGCAATCAGGTGAGTTACAACAGGATTAATTGTCACGATCATTGCCATAATCAGGATCAGCTTGGTAACGTTGGTTATTTCAGCAACTAACAGCATCAGACCAATCAACACCATCCCCGTGCCCAGGGTATCGCACTTGCCCATGGCATGCATCCGGGTATAAACATCGGGAAGGCGAAGGAGACCAACTATCCCGACCAGCAGAAAAAAGAAGCCGCCGAAGATGAAGAAGAGAGCAACGTAAGGTATTGCTTGTTGAATAAATAACATCCATAACACCTCAAATCATCTGTATTACACCGGCCATTTATAAAATATGGCCTTCGCGTAACAATTTTAAAATACAAAGCGTTCCGATGAAAGTTCCCAGCACAAAAACAAAAGCGACATCAATGTAGTAATAGCTCTTGTCAAGATAGCCAAAGATTAAGATTATCAACACAACGTTGGTTGTAATCATATTCATGGCTACCAACCGATCCAAAACTGTTGGTCCGCTATAGGCACGGGCGATTGAGAGCAGGGAGATAATAATCAGTCCGATTACAACGGCATTAAGCGCGATTTGAACCATTTTTATAGATACCCTCCACTTCCATCAGTCTGCGGTACAGGGCCCAGTCTTCAACATCGTGAGCACCATCTTCCGTTAATGCATGAACAATCAACAGGTTATCTTCCAGCTCAACCGTAATTGTGCCGGGAGTTAAGGTGATCGAGTTAACGTACAAAACCCTTGTTAAACTTCGCTCGAGATCACAGCGCATGATCACTATGCCCGGCGAAATCGGCATCTTAGGGCTGAGAACAATTATCGTTACATTTATATTGGCGATAAAGATATCAATCCCTAAAAATATGAAGTATTTGATCAGCATGAAAAGTTGCTTGATACTAAATCCGGTTTTTATATTTTCTGCAATACTCAGATTGCTCCAGAATACTGTGAGAATAAAACAGAAAATAACCCCAACTAAAATGTGCTGCCAGTGGACACTGGCTGAGATTAGCAACCAGAAAGCCAGCAGCAGGGAAAAAATAAACAAGGAACCGAAAAGGTCACTTCTAAGCCTGGAAAACAATCAACTCACCTCCAACCATCGTCTTACAAATTTAAAGCAGCATAGCAACTGTCTGATTGATAAAACTAATTACTGTGCCGGGGAAAATGCCAAGATAGATGATGCCTAAGGCAAAGATGACAATCGGTACCAGCATGCTGAGAGGAATCTGATCGCGCTGAAATTTTTTCGCTTCCTGATGCCCGTTTTCAGCATGATGATCCGAATGCCCGTCTTGAGAAAAATAGGCCTGACCAATGATCGGGAAATAATAGGTTGCGTTAAGCAAACCGCTTATAATGATCACTATAATTAAAATCGGCAGGTTAGCTTCGAGGCTGCCCAGCGCCAGGCCGTATTTACTGATAAAACCGCCGAACAGCGGAATGCCGACCATTGAAAAAGCTGCTATGGTAAAAGCGCCCATCGTGATAGGCATTTTATAGCCCATACCGGAAAAATCATTAACTTTTTTCTTGCCGGTCTGATAATAGATAGCGCCGGCACAAAGAAAAAGGCAGGTTTTCATGAAAGCGTGCACCAGTATATGAAGCAACCCGGCTGCCAGCCCCCAGGGGGTGCCCAAGCCAATACCAAGGTAGATATAGCCCACCTGGGCAACAGTGGAATAAGCTAACCGCCTTTTAAGTTCAATCTGTACAAAGGCAAAAAACGAACCTGCCAGCATGGCAATTACGGCCAGTACCAGGATTAAGTGGCGAATAAAGGTTTCATGGAATATTTCCATACCGAAAGCAATAAAGAGGATCTTCATAAAAGCGATGATATAAACTTTCACCACTAAGGCTGAAAGAACGGCGCTTGAAGGTGATGGAGCCGAGGAATGGGCATCTGGTAGCCAGAGGTGTAGCGGGAAAAAAGCTGACTTGACTCCGAACCCAACCAACATGAAGCTGATAGCGGTCCATATTAAAAAGGGATAATTGCCTTTTACCGGGTCCAACTCCTGTGCAATGAAAGTGATATTGAGGTTACCGGTGATCATGTAGATAAAGCCGATGCTGAACAGAATGAAACCGGAACCGATTGTTGCCAGCAACAGATATTTTAAGGCCGCTTCAGTTGCCTCGCGAGTGCCTTTGCTTGCCACCAGGGCGACGGCGCTGATACCGGTTACCTCGATAAAAACATACATGTTAAAGACATCGTTAGAGATAACCAGGCCGATCATTCCGGCGAGACAGAGCAAATATGCAGCATAATACCAACCGGTAACAATCCGTTCAAGTTCGTGTTTAATGGCGGTAAAGCTGTAAATGCAGATAAAAAAACAAACCCCTGAAAGCAACATAATCATCAGGCTTGTTATCGGGTCGACAACAATTTCTATGCCCCAGGGTGGCGCCCAGCCAGAGACCCCGTAACGGATAATGTTTCCCTGCATCACATAGTGGGCAATAAAAAATGAAACAAAAAAAACAGAGCCACTGACCAGGGTAGCCAGAGGGGCACAGAACTCTTTTTTCCACCTGGCCAAAACCGGCATACAGAATGAAGCAAACAAGGTGCCGATTACACAAAGAAAGGGTAATTTTAATATAAGCTCATCCATAAGAGGGTCACCTCTATTTCATTTTCATAAAGTTCGGCGAAGAAATTGTTCCATAGTAGATATAGAGTTTAACTATTAATGCCAGGGCGAATGCTGTGACACTGAACCCGACGACGATCCCTGTAAGCATCAAAGTAGAAGGCAATGGATTAATGTAGAGGGCATCGGGCAGGTTGGGATCATAAATAGGCGGTATGCCACCTCGGATATCTCCTATAATAATATAAAAGAGGAAAACTGCCGATTGCATAACATTGATGCCGATCACTTTTTTGATCAGGTTTGGTTGGGTGAGGACAATCAGGGTGCCCATTGAAAACAGAATAATTGAAACGACATAAGGGAAGTTAAGCAAAAAGATTTGAAGATCCAAGAGTTAAGCCTCCTCGCTGATCATAAAGTAAATACCGAGGATAGTGCTGGCGACGAGGATACCGATACCAAAGTTGGCTACTGAAATAATCCCTACGCTGAAAAGGGTTCCGGTAACACCAACCGGTCCATGTTCATGAGGCACTATAAACTTCATGATTTCCATGATGCCGCCGATTCCGACAAAGATGATTGCCGAATCAAGTATGTTCTGGCGAAAACTATCATTCCAAAGCTGGCCAAATATTAGAATATAAAGCAGTAAGCCGAGACCGATGATCATGCCGCCTGAAAAACCGCCACCGGGTGAAAGGTGGCCATGCATGATCACGTACAGGCCGTATAAAAGAACAAAAAGCAGCATGTAGCGAAAAACAACCCGTGTGACATAATCGTGCACTATAAAAACCTCCCCGATACCGATGTGCAAAAAACAGTATCTTGAAATCGATTAGAATATTTCGTAAGTTAAAATATTCACAAAATAACACAAAAAAAATTGGGTGCCATTCAGATTTGTTTTACAGTCTCCCTGGAAAATGCAAAAAAACCCCCCCAGTTACCCCACTATTCTTTATCATTTTTGTTTCTATGTCAAGCATTTTTTTGAAAGCATAGCCTAAATTTAAGACTAAATAAAGCCTTTTATGATACCTATAAAGATGCTTATAAATAAGCTATTTGTCAAAGAACACAAATAACTCCAATAGGTTAGATATATTTTTAGCAACTTTATACAATACTGGTCACTATTTTTATTACTCATGATAAATATGTGCCGAGAGCTATAAAGGATTTCTTAAAGAAATAGCGAATAACAGGCGAAAGTTAAAACAAAAGGTTGATTTGTAAGATCTTAATAGTTATAATTCTCGATAGCCTAAAGTTAAGGAAGCTTTTTTTTTAAGAATTATATCCATCGTAACTTACGCATGAAAGGGTCAACTCGTCTATGCAGACTATACTATTGATAGTCTTTACCCCTCTTTTTCTTTCTCCAATGATATTTGTCAACGATAGCAGGATTCGTCAATTTGTTTCTATAGTATCTGTGAGTATTCTTTTTTATGCTTCATATATTATTTTATTAAATAGTGATTTTAAGGCTTTTCAGTTGTTTACATCTTTCCTTCAGTCCAACGATGGTACTGCACTTATTAGTTTCTCGATGCATCCTTATAGCCGGATAGCTGCCTTCGGATTTACCTTTGTTGGTGCTCTGGGTATTCTATACGGAATTCAGATTTCAAAGCCTGCTGAACAGGTGGCTTCATTTGCTGCTATTGCAAGTGCAGTTGGTGTTGCTTATTCAGACACTTTTATTAGCTTCCTTTTTTTCTGGGAACTGCTGACCATTACTACATCGATGCTAATATTTATGAAAGGTACCAAGGCGGCCATGCATGCAGCTTATAGGGTTTTCTTCCTTCAACTGGCCGGCGGTTTTTCTATTACTATTGGAATTATCCTAAATTACAATGCAACGGGCAGCTTTGCGGTGCAAATCCCTGAGGCCGGCTTGCTGTTTTTTTTACTGGGGATAGGCGTAAAAGCAGCATTTTTACTACTGCATTATTGGGTTCCCTGGGGTTATCCGGAAGCTGCATTTCCATCTAGTGTACTTTTGGCTGCGCTTTGCACTAAGGTTGGTGTGTATGGAGTCGCTCGTGTTCTGCCTTCTGGTGATTTAATGGCGCTGATGGGAGCCAGTATGGCCATAGTAGCGGTCAGCTTTGCTATATTACAAAGTGATTTACGTCGCCTTTTGTCTTTTCATATTATCAGCCAGGTTGGTTATATGATTGCCGGTATCGGCCTGGGATCAGCTTATGGTGTTGATGGAGGATTGTTGCACCTTGTAAATCACATGATCTACAAGGCACTTTTATTTATGAGCGCCGGGGCTGTTCTGTATACAACCGGAACTGAGAATGTCCATGAACTGCATCATCCTCACACCGGCAAGCAAGGCCCTAACCTTTGGAGGGTTATGCCTCTTGTCGCCATAGGTGCTATTGTCGGGGCTCTGGCTATTTCTGGAACCCCATTTTTTAACGGCTATGTTAGTAAGTATCTTTTAAAAAAAGCTGCATATGGAATCAACCCAGTGGAAACAATGCTCTTAGTGGCCGGTGTTGGAACTGCTCTGTCATTTGCGAAATTCGTTTACTTTGGTTTTATTGATGCCAAAATAAAAACTTTTCGCCGGCCAACTCTGACCATGAATATTGCGATAGCTCTGTCGGCAATCAGCTGCATCTTGCTTGGCGTCTGGCCTGATTTGATTAAATCAATTATTCCTTATTCATCATCGTTGCATGTTTACTCACTGAGCAGTGCATGGGCGGCGCTCAGGGTAATCTTGATCGGTATTCTTGTCTTTATTTTAATTGCCCGTTACATGGAAAAAATTAAGTTTTCACCTCGCTTGAGTGCTGATTATCTTGTCTACACTCCCCTGACCAAAGGAAGTTTGTTTGTTTTTTCTTCAGCTGGCAGGCTTCTTGATTCAATAGCTAATCAAATAATAGTCGGCTCCCCTGGTGTACTTATGGTTCTTTCAAAAAGTTTTGATAGGTTTGACAGCGGGTTAACTGTCGATTACGGCAGACGGATAGCTGATTTCTTCCCAGTCCTATTTGACAAAACATATGATTTATGGATGGTAATTATTGACTATGTCTTTGGTCGATCAAGAAGGTTCCTTCTAAGGCTTTTTTATGTGATGTTTAAGTTTGATTATAAAACTTTAGGTGATCGTCGCTATCAGAATATTAATATTTCAAATATTGATTTTGATTTATTTGTTGTTCTGATTGTGATCGGGGCTATTTTGGCTACTAGCCTACTATTTATCTTTAATTAAAAGGTGATTTCTTCTGAGGCGGAGGCGATAATTTTGGACTTGGCTTACCCCCAACCGATAATTGCGGTTATTGTACCAATTATTGGTGCCTTAATTATACGTTTGCTTGATGAGGATCAGGCTGCCAAACGCCATCTTGTCGCCCTTATTACTGTTTCGATAGTTTTTATCGCTGTAGCTTCAATGCTGCCGGCCGTTATGGCCGGTGCAACGATTAAGGTTAACCTTTTCAGTTTCTTAGACGGGCTCGGTCTTTTCTTTAAGATTGATCCACTCGGCATGGTTTTTGGGCTTGTTTCATCTACCCTGTGGATCTTTGCCACCATATACTCCATCGGTTACATGGCTCATGAACATGATCAGAGAAATTATTTTGTGTTCTTCGTTTTATCCTGCAGTGCGGCCATGGGTGTTGCTTTTGCCGGAAACCTTTTTACCCTCTATATCTTTTATGAGTATCTGGCGATCTGCACCTATCCCCTGGTTGTCCATGCCGGTACGCAAGAATCGGTTAAAGCCGGAATCAAGTATATTAGTTACAGCCTGGCCGGTGGCGCGCTGATCCTGTTCTCAATTTTTATGATTTACGATCTGGCCGGCACCCTTGATTTTACGGCCGGAGGAATCCTGGGGGCTGTTGCGGCCGAACACAGCACCCGTATCACGGTTATTTTCGCCCTCTTGATCGCCGGCTTTGGCACCAAGGCCGCAATTATGCCCCTTCACTCCTGGTTACCGGGGGCAATGGTGGCGCCGACTCCCGTCAGCGCCTTATTGCACGCCGTAGCTATTGTGAAGGCGGGGGTATTTGGGATCTCGAGGGTATTCTACTCGCTTTACGGGGTCGATGTGCTTCAGGGGCTCAACGTGACCAATATCCTGGCCGTTATTGTCAGCTTTACGATCATTGTCGGCTCGCTGATGGCTATTAAACAAACTGTTTTAAAACTCAGGTTGGCTTATTCTACGATCGGCCAGCTCGGCTATATTACCTTAGGAATACTGATGCTTGATCAGGCCGGAGCGCTAGGCGGCTTGTCTCATATAATCAACCATGCTGTTTTAAAGATTACGCTCTTTTTCTGCGCCGGCATGATCATAACCGTTACCGGTAAAAAGAATCTTGATCAACTACGCGGGGTTGGCAAACAGATGCCCTTAACTATGTTGGCTTTTGCTGTCGGCGCTCTCGGCTTAATGGGCGTTACGCCGATCTGCGGCTATATCAGCAAATACTACCTGCTAACTGGTGGTGTTTTTTCAGGCCACCCGGTTTATGCTTACGTGATTATAACCAGCACCTTGCTTAACTCTATCTATTATCTGCCGATTATTGTTAATGCTTTTTTTAAGGATGGCGAATTTGAAAAACAGCCCGGTCCGGAAGCACCATTGACCATGTTGGTGCCGACCTTGGTCCTGGCTGTTGCCGGTATTCTGCTCGGACTTTTTGCTAATTACACAACCATTCCGTTTATTGAAGCTGTTTTGAAAACCGTATTTTAGCTTTTGGGGAGGGGAAAATAGGTGCATCAAACTGAATATGTAAATTCCATCGCGCCGGTACTGGTTATTCTGGCTCCAATCCTTGGGGCTGTCTGCACGCTGCTGGCTGATCGCTACCGCCCGGCAATGCGCAATGCAGCTATTTTATCCGCAGTACTGGTTCCTCTCCTGCTTGTTGTATATCTTTACAATCTGGTCAGGGAGCATTCAATTCTTTACTTAAACTTAAATATTTTACCCCCGATCGGTATGGAATTTAGAGTCGATAGCCTGGCCATATACATGATCCTGCTCTTCAGTTTTTTTGCCATGGTCATAACAGTATACGCCCTCGGCTTTTACCGGGATAAGCCGGAAGGCAAACCGTTCTTTTATTTTTTTCTTTTAGCGATCAGCGGCGCTTTTGGTGTGGCGCTAAGTGGCAATATGATTACCTTTTTTCTCTTCTTTGAATTTATGTCGCTGATGTTCTTCCCGATGGTTGCTTATAAATCAACCCCGGAAGCTGCAGCAGCCGGATTAAAATTTTTCTTTATGACTATTATTTCCGGGGTAGCCATGTTTTGGGCGATCATGGTTACTTATAATCTGACAGGCAGTACTTCCTTCGGCATGGGGGGACTCTTCAGCTCAGCTTCACCTTTGGTCTTTTCGGCATTCATCTGTTTTATTATTACCTTTGGGATCAAATCAGCCATGGTGCCACTGCATATCTGGATGCCCGATGCTTATGCTTCTGCGCCGATACCGGCAGCTGCCCTGTCCTCGGCTGTAATGCTCAAGACCGGAGTGTTGGGGTTAATCCGGGTTTTTCATGATATTTTTGGTTTATCTTTTATACAGGAACTTGGGTGGAATAATATTCTGCTGGTATTATCAATCATCAGCGTTCTTTATGGCTCAATCTGCGCATTCGCTCAGGATGATCTAAACAAGCGGTTGGCATACTCCGGTATAGCCCAGGTTGGTTATATGCTGCTTGGTATTGCTCTGCTTTCTCCGCTGGCGCTCGTAGGCACCGTTTACCATATTATGGCCCATGCCTTTATGAAAGGGTGCATGTTTCTCTGCGCCGGGGTTATCTTTGTTAACACCGGTAAAACGAAGATTAGCGAGATGAGGGGTGTGGGTCTGCAAATGCCGGTAACGATGATGGCCTTTACCGTGGCAGCGGTAAGCGCCGTGGGCACTCCTCCCTTAAATGTGTTTGTCAGTAAATGGCATTTAGGTCTCGGCGCTTACGAAGCTGGGATGCCTTTGATTATAGTCCTGTTGCTGATCAGCAGCTTGTTAAATGCATCATATTATTTCCCAATCTCAATTAATGCTTTTCTTGGCTGCCGGGAACTGCAGAACATTGAAAGAAAGAGATTACGTTTACAGCCGCTGCGCATGGTTCCGGTCATTATTCTTGCCCTGGGGGCTGCAGTTTTTACAATGGCGCCCTACAACTGGCCTTTAAATCTGGCCAGGGCGGTTGTAGAATATTATTTTTAGAAACAATTTGTTGTAATCTGGTCAACGATTACCGGAGGTGATTTGACTTGGAACATGAGATAGTTCACTCTTTATTACCGGCCATTATTATCTTTGTGCCGATTATATCTGGCTTGCTGCTCTTTTTCCTGGCAGACAGGCTTTACCCTTACAAGGAATACATCTGTATCGGGGTAACCGGCCTCTTTTTTATCCTGGTGCTGTCAATGTACCCGGCGATCAAGAGTGGGAAAATCTTACTTGGCATTTTTCAGTATTTTTCTTTTCCCCTGTCAATCTCCTTTAAAGTTGACCAGCTAACCTTTTTCCTTGGTCTTTTTTTCTCCTTTGTCTGGTTTATGGCGGCCTGTTACTCTCTCGGCTATATGTCTCACGAGCATAAAAAAGGACGCTACTATGCCTTTTTCCTGATGGCGGAAGGCGGTTGCATGGGCACAATTTTTGCGGGTGACCTGCTGGGCCTTTTTGTGTTCTTCGAGTTTATGGCGCTGACTACGTATGTTTTGATTGCTCATGAAGAGAAACCGGTAACAATGTTTGCCAGCGCCAAGTATTTATATATGACTGTGGGCGGAGGGTTGGCCGTATTCTTTGGTTTATTAACCATGTATCATCTAACCGGATCGGTTACCTTTACCAGACCGGGCCTGATTACCGAGCCATCTACTTTGGCGACTGCTGCTTTCATAGCTTTCATGATCGGGTTTGGTTTAAAGGCCGGTCTTTTCCCACTGCATGTCTGGTTGCCAGACGCTCATCCGGCGGCCCCGTCGCCGGTAAGCGCCGCTCTGTCCGGCGTGATGGTTAAAACAGGTATTTATGGCATGATTAGAGTCACATATAATATCTACAGTCCTGAATACATTGCTGGCGCTAACTGGGATAAGATTATGTTGGTAGTAATTGGAATCACAATCCTCTTAGGTTCAGCTATGGCCCTGCTCCAAGATGATTTAAAGCGTCGGTTAGCCTACTCGACCATAGCCCAGATTGGGTACATTGCTCTTGGTGTATTTCTGTTAAGTGAGCAGGGCTTAACAGGTGGCCTTTACCATCTTTTCAGCCACGCTTTTATGAAAGGTTTGCTCTTCCTTTGTGCCGGGGCGATCATTGTTCAGACCGGTATTCGCAATATCAGCCAGATGAAAGGGATCGGCTTAAAGATGCCGCTGACTATGGTCTTTTTCACCATTGCCTCTGTTACCATAGTCGGCATTCCGCCCTTTAACGGCTTCATCAGTAAATGGCAGCTTGCGCTTGCATCTCTTGATGCTGGGCAACCAATTTTTGTAGCTATTTTAATTGTGAGCAGTTTGCTTAATGCAGCTTACTACTTCCCGATCGTGATCACCGCCTTTTTCCCCGGTGAAGTAGCTGCGCACTATGGGCATGATGATGCTGAAGACCACGGGGACTCCGGGCAGACTGATGCGAGGCAGAGCTCTGAGGTTGAAACGAATCACTCTAACGATCATCACGGCGGGCATCAAGTTTACTATGGCGGGCGCCTTGGTCAGGAAGCGCCGTGGCATATGGTTTTACCGATGGGGCTGCTGGCCATTGGTTGTGTAATCTTCGCCCTGTTGCCGTACAACTGGCCATGGGAACTGGCCCTGATGGCTGCCAGATCTCTCTTTAGCATGTAGACTGGCTCATCACTGCAGCAGTACTTCCAGCTAACAGGTCTCCCAGGGAACTGATCTCAGCTTTAGTACTTTTTCTGATCCATTTATGCTAGCGCTTGTTTAAATATTAAGGAGTCTATAACAGATGAGCGGAGAGCCTGTATCTAATTTATCAATTGGCATTCTTCCCCTGGCGATCGTGATGATTCCGTTCATCGGCGCTGCCCTGGCTACTCCTTTAGGCAGGTTTTCAGAAAAATACCGCGACTACCTGACACTTACCGTGACAGCAGTTACTTGCATCCTATCTGCTGTGCTTTTCTTCTATAGCTGGCAGGAGACGGTGATCGCAAAATATAATGTTGGTTTTGGTGAACTGCCGCTTTACTTCAGGGTTGATCGGCTTGGCGCTGTTTTTAATCTTCTCTCATCGTTTGTCTGGCTCCTGGCCACGATCTTTTCACTCTCCTACATGACTCATGAAAAGAGGAGAAACCGTTACTATACATTTTACCTGCTGACCCTTGGCGGTTGTCTTGGGGTTTTCCTTACTGCCGATCTCTTCAGCCTCTTCTTCTTCTTTGAGCTGATGTCAGTGGCCTCTTATTTGCTGGTTGTTCACAACCAGTCGGAAGAAGCAATCAGTGCCGGCAGGCTTTATATTTTTCTCGGTATTTTTGGCGGCCTCTGTCTGCTTGCTGCTACGATTCTGCTTTATTGGTACACCGGCTCGGTCTTAATTGAGCCGTCTCTCGAAGAGTTGATCATGGTGCCGGCCCGTATCCTGATTCTGGTGCTGCTACTGATCGGTTTTGGCATTAAGGCCGGGATGGTTCCGTTGCATATCTGGTTGCCAAAAGCGCACCCGGTAGCGCCGGCTCCGGCCAGCGCCCTGCTTTCCGGAATTATGATTAAAACGGGAGCTTATGGGATAATCCGGGTTCTCACTGTGATTTATACTCCGGCAGGTGGAGAGGCAAAGCAGCTCTGGGCTTTTAGCGAACAGATTGGCTATATAATGATTTGGTTTGGTATTGCCACGATGCTTATTGCGGCAGTGATGGCTTTATTTCAGCTCAATGCCAAGAGGATTTTGGCTTACAGCAGCGTCAGCCAGATGGGCTACATCCTGATGGGTGTTGGTGTTTGCGCTTACTTGGGGCTGGACGGCGCAGTTGCCTTCGGTGGTTTTAGTTTTCATATTATAAACCATGCTTTCTTTAAGGCTGGGATGTTTATGATGGTCGGTGCAGTTTTTTTCCGGACCGGCGAAATTGAACTTAACCGGCTGGGCGGCCTTTGGCGAGACTTTCCGGTTACCACCTTTATTTTTCTATTGGCAGCCATGGGTATTGCCGGCATTCCGGGGTTAAACGGCTATACCAGCAAGGTTTTACTGCATCATGCCATAGTTGAAGCTTACGAACACCACCATTTGATCTCGCTCTACTGGGCTGAGCGGATATTTATGCTCACTGGTGTGCTGACCACCACCTATATAGTTCGTCTCTTCAGTTCGATCTTTCTTGGAAGCAAGCCTGAACATCTGCAATCTGTTGCCAAGGAACCGTGGAATGAGAAAATTGTTTTTATTACTATCGGCGCCATTATGCTGTTTATCGGCACCAACCCCTTTATAGCTCTGGAAAAATTTATTACCCCTTTGGCCAAATCATTTCCTTTTGATGCCTACTCTATAAAATACCTCCTTGAAGTTGACTTCTGGGATATCCACGATCTTGCAGGGATGGCCTGGATTGTAGCTATCGCAGCTGTATTCTTTACAGCAGGAACTTTAACCGGTTTATTTAAAATAAAGCTACCTGGCTGGCTGAGTATAGAACAGATACTATATCGTCCCCTGGTCAGCCTAATGATACTGGTCTTTACCCGCGGCGGCAGGGCCTTAGAGCTGGCGGTCGACAGTGCCTATCTAAACAGCCCCCGCCTTTTAACCTACTATTGCATTGGCGGAAAAATCTTCGACTCTGCCGCCGATTACCTGGTTGCTGGTACCCTTGAACCGTTGAAGAAGGTCAGCTATACCGTAAACAGGCTGGAACAGCAGGGCACTATTTTTGTCAGGCTGATGCGGCAGGCTAGCTGGATGTTGTTATACATCCATAAGGCCTGGACTTATTACCTGCGAACATTATTTAACCAATCCAGGATCTTCTTTCTTTCAATCTTTTACTTTCTCTTCCGCCTGGATTATCAACCGAGGGGAAAATTTTTTATGCTGGTCAACACCTCAAACTTCGAATACTATGTTATCATCTTTTTTGTGGTGTTGATCATCATCATGTCTCTGCAGCTATTTACTTAGACTGCCCGGCAGGCAGGAGTTTAGATCATCATTAAAGAAATAGATTACAAGCAGCAGAAAACTGTCTAAGCAAAGAAAGAAGGGAACGGAACAATGATCGAACAAGAGCTGGCGAGGTTTGCCAGGGAAACCAGTTACGATAATTTACCGGAAGAGGTTATCCGCCAGGCAAGACTATGCCTGTTGGACCTGGTGGGCGCAGCCTGCGCCGGGGCAACTGCTCTTCCCGGGCACGTGGTTACAGAAATAATTGAAGAAGCCGGCGGTAGCCCGCAGGCGGTTTTGATCGGCCGCAAAGAACGGGTACCGGCCTTAAATGCTGCCCTTGGAAACGGTTTATATGCCCATGCCCTGGAACTCGATGATCTGCATCGCAGTTCAATCTTAAGGCCCGGGTCACCGATTATCCCCGCCGCCCTGGCCGCAGCTGAAAAGTATGGCGCTTCGGGAAAAGAACTGATCACTGCGATAGTGGTCGGTTATGAGGTGGGAATTCGCATTGCCGAGGCGATGACGCCATCACACTATAACTTCTGGCATACAACCGGTACCTGCGGTACTTTTGCTGCCGCCATTGCTGCCGGGAAAGTGATGAACTTAAACGATGAACAGTTGATTCATGCTCTCGGTCATGCCGGCACACAGGCGGCCGGATTAATGGAGCTCCATTACAGCCCCGAGGGGATGATGAGTAAACCGCTCCATGCCAGTAAAGCAGCACAGAATGGTTTATTTTCTGCAATGCTGGCCAAAGGGGGGTATGCCAGCACCCAGACAATTTTATCCGGGGAGAAGGGTTTTTTAAGGGTATTTGCCCCTAAGGCGAAGATGGAAAAAATTGTGGAGAACTTAGGGGAAGATTTTAAGATCATGCAGATCAGTTACCGCATTTATGCTTCAACCCGTCATACTCATTCCGGTATAGACCTGGCCCTGCGTCTGCGTGCTAAGGGCATTAAGCCCGAAGATATAGAACTGCTCAGGATTCAAACTTACTCGGTTGCCCGCGACCTGGTTGGGGAGCCGTTCCCCGAAACTAGTTATGAGGCAAAGTTCAGTTTGCCTTTCTGTGTTTCGACAGCCCTCGTTTACGGGCATGTCGGGGTAGAGGATTTTACCGAGCAGAGGATTAAGGATCCGATGCTTGAGGCGTTGATGAGCCACTGTACCGTTGAAATTGATCCGCTTATTGATGCTCATTATCCTCAGAAATGGGGAGCGAAGCTAAATGTAATTTTACGCAACGGTACAGTCGATCACGAGCAGACCGATTTCCCGAAAGGTGATCCGGAAAATAAGCTCACCTTAGAACAACTGCATACCAAGTTTCGCCGTCTCTCAGCGCTGCTGCTGCCGCCTTCCAAAATTGAAGTATGGTTGGAGCAGTTTATGAAGGTTGAATCATTTGATAATATTGCTGACATGTGGCGGATTTAGATAGGGTTTGAGTTCATTTAATTTTTAAAACTGCGGGTAGGGCTGATTTTGAGTTCTGCCCGTTTATCTATATCTATCATTAAGGGAGTAGCGAAAAAGCAGCGGGATTTCCGATTACAACAATGCTGTCTCCCCTTTTTATGGGACTCTCAAGCAGTGGTTCTTTAACTGTTCCATTGTTTATCAGGCAGACAATATTAAAAGCGCCCGGATGTCTCTCAGTTAATTCCCGAATGGTGGTTTCGTTCCATTGCCATTTAATTTGGCGCACCACATAATCCTGCATTTTTGGCAGTACTCCTAATTCTACCATCGCGATCTGCAGTAACTGAAAACCTAAAATTGATTCGGAAAGAACATGGTTTGCACCGGCCTGGTGCAGGCGATCAACAGCATCAACGTGCACTGCCCGGGCCATAACATCAAGCTTCTGGTTTATATGCCTGCTGGCGAGAACCACAAATATATTCAAGCTGTCATCATTAATGGTTACAATTAGTGTATCGGCTTCCATTATATTCACTTGCTCCAAAATATGCGGTTTTGTTGCATCGCCGACGATCAGATCGCCCTTAAAGTATAATGGCCGCTTTTGGATTTCTATTACCTTGGGTTCAATACCGGCTTCGTTTAATCTTTTTCCTGCTTCCTGTCCAACTCTCCCTGCTCCTACTATAACAACTTTTCCACCGGCACCCGGACCGCCCATTAATGAAGCTAAACGGTCGACATTATCCTGTGGGCCGAGCACGATAAGAGTCGATTCAATACTAATAATTGTTGATGCAGTTGGAGTGGAAATCGTGCCATCTTCATTCCAGATAGCTGCTATTGTTGCGCCGGTTTCAGTGCGGAACCTGGCCTCACCGATCGATACTTCACTGTAATCGCTGTTGCTTCCGACATGAATGATGCTGGGTTTGAGCTGGGCGAGAATATCCGGCTCTACCTCAACTTTCAGTAGTTCAAGAAATCTGGTCGGGCTGGCATCGGCGCAGATCCAATCAACGAGTTGTTTGCCAAGAGTATCTTCAAGGGTGACAACATGCCTGGCTCCTGCGGCTTTGGCCAGTTCAGCTCTCGTTTCGTTTTCCATTAAAGCCAGGACAGGAGTATCATAAGCTGTTGAAACACCCAGAGTAATGTTAATGTTGTCCGTATCCAAACCGCTAACCACTACCAGTTGGGCTTTCTCTGTATTTAAAACTTTAAGCCCCTCGTCATATTTAGGATCGGCACAAATGGCATTAACACCCTTACGCAGAAGCTCAACGGCTTCAGGCTGGTCCTCTGCAGCGACAACATAGGGTACATGGTGATATCCAAGCAGGTTAATTGTTCTGGCTACGATCTCATTAAATGAAGTAAAAACAACGTGATTTTGCAATTTTGTGCAAGTAGGGGCACGGGGTGCAATCCGCTTTTCAACCAGCGATGCCATCAACGTGCCGGCGGTCATGAAAATTAAAAAGACCCCGGAAACCATTAGCACGATAGATAGTGCTGCCATGGCGAAGGAATGAAAGGGTAACAGCTCGCCATAACCGGTGGTAGTAAGGGTCTGGACGATAAAAATCGCAGCTTGGCCGGCGGTAATTTCCCTGCCTTCAAATCTACGCATAAAAAAGACCACAACCGGAGTTAGAATTACTACCAACACTACGGCTAAAGCTAATATTTTGAAAAGCATTTGTCTGGTGTAATCAGCAATCCTTAATAAGCGGCGCTGGTTTTTACTGACATAACCGATCTGCTGAGGTGGATAAAAAATCTCTTTTAGTGGTTTCAAGTTTTTCCTCGCGTAAGAATGTTCTAAATGCTTTAAAACCGGGATTAATCCCGGGTTTTTGTGGTGCGCCTGCGTGGTTTTGAACCACGGGCCTCCTGCGTGTCAAGCAG
>CAYGHB010000009.1:0-3345 GCA_964349375.1 uncultured Syntrophomonadaceae bacterium
ACCACCACGGCCAGATCGCGATTAGCCGCCGGGTAACGAGGCAGCGGGACTACCCGCGGCACCAGGTTAGCTTTACTGAACAACGGAGCCAGTTCGATTTCTGCCAGCGTCACCGGTTGCTCCAACTCAAAATCGGCAGCCACCTCCGGGTGTAGCTCACCGATAAAACCGATTTGTTTACCGTCAAGCAACAGTTGTGCGCTGCGTGTCGGGTGGGTAAAGGGTTCTGCCCGGTCAGCATAGCTTATCCCTTTAATTTGCAGCCGCTTAAAAATCAGCTCCAACGCTCCCTTGAGCTCATAGAAGTCAGCCTGACGCGAAGGAACCACCCAGTTTGGCTCCGGGGCGAGGCCGCTTACCAATAAAGTTAACCTATCTGTCTCATCAGGGAGACTTTGGATCGGCAGCTCTTTTGGGCTGTAAACAGTGCCTAGCTCAAATAGCTGCATATTCAGTTCGCGGTAGCTGATGTTCTGCAGCGCTGCTTTCAGCAGACCCGGCAGTAAAGTTGTGCGCATCACCGCCTGTTCTTCGGAAAATGGATTCTGAACCGGGATCAGGCGCAGGCGCGGATCATCGCCGGCGATTCTTAACCGATTCAAATTGACCGGGTTGATAAAAGAGTAGGTGATACATTCAAAGAAACCATAGGATACTAAAAGATCCCTGACCATCGTTTTCAACCGCTCCGGTAAAGATTCGCGATTCTCAATCAGTTCCCCGCGGGGTAATGTTGTCGGTACCCGGTCATAGCCGTGTAACCGCACGATCTCTTCTACCAGATCCTCCTCAATGAGCAGGTCCGGCCTGCGCAGGGGGATAGTAACCCGCAGTTGATCTTCTTCTACCTGTTCCAACTTAAGCCCCAGTCTTGTTAAAATAGCCCGGATCTCTTCCTTCGCAATATTCATGCCCAGTATCTTATTTACCCGCGATGGCCTGAGCTGGATCGGCCATGGCTTAACCGTAGAGCTGTTAATGTCGATAAGACCGCTCAAAACTTTGCCGCCGGTCAGTTTGCCGATCAGGTAGGCCGCACGGTTTTGCGCCTCTAGTACCGCTTCGTGGTTAACTCCCTTTTCAAAACGTTGAGAAGCCTCAGAAGGAAGGATAAAACGACGGGCTGTGCGTCTGATATTTTTGGGGTTAAAAGCTGCGGCCTCAATTAAAATAGCCCTGGTTAACGCGGTAATCTCAGTATTTTCGCCGCCCATCACACCGGCCAGTCCAACTGCTTTACTGCTGTCGGCAATGACCAGCACCTCGGGATCGAGTTTTCTTTTTACTCCATCCAGGGTAATCAGCTCTTCCCCGTCCATTGCTCTCCTGACAATAATCTCGCTGTCAGATAACAAGTCAAGATCGAATGCATGCAGGGGCTGCCCGTATTCCCACATCACATAGTTAGTGATGTCAACCACGTTGCTAATTGGCCTGATTCCGGCTTTAAGCAGCCTCAACTGCAGCCAGAGCGGAGACTTTTCGATTGTTATCTCTTCGATCGCCCTTGCCGTATAACGGGGACACAGCTCGGCATCTTCAACTTTTACCTGAAAGAAATCGTTTAAATTGCGACCTTGTTCGAAGAGCTCGCAGGGTGGAAGCTTTACCTGAGCTCCCGTGAGCGCCGCCACCTCAAAAGCAACCCCGATCAAACCGAGACAATCAGAACGGTTAGGAGTCAGTTCCAGGTATAAGATCTCCTCATCGAGGTCCAGCAAGCGGTCAACCGGTGCGCCGAGTAGCGCATTATCATCAAGGATTAAAATTTCATCTTCAGTGCCTAGCTCCAGCCCAAGCTCCTGGGCTGAGCAGAGCATACCTGACGATAAAACACCATAAAGCTTAGCTTCCTCAATATGCCGGTTACCGGGCAGGATTGAGCCGGGCTTGGCTACCGGCACCTTATCCCCCGCTTTTACATTATGCGCCCCGCAGACAATATGTAGAATCTCTTCTCCGGTATCAACTTCAACCAGGGTCAGGTTGCTGCGTCCGGGATGCTGTTCCACTTTTTTTGCCTGCCCTACTACAACCCCGGGCAGTTCAGACCCGAATCTTTCAACAGCCCCCACTTCAATCCCCGAAAGGGTCATCAAGTCGGCCAACTGTTGGGCGCTCATTTTCGGATCAATATACTCTTTTAACCACTGGTAAGGCACCTGCATCTAAATCTCCCCCAGTATCTAATTTTTCACAGTAGACCAGTTTTTAAGCAAACTGCTTCAGAAAACGCAGATCGTTGCTAAAGAAGAGGCGTAGATCGGCAATGCCGTATTTGAGCATCGCAATCCGCTCCACCCCCATGCCAAAAGCATAACCGGTTACCTGCGTCGGATCGTAACCTGCTACTTCGAGCACCCGGGGGTGAACCATCCCGGCACCCAATATCTCCAGCCACCCTGTATCGCTGCAGACCCGGCAGCCTTCACCTTCACACATGATGCACGAAATATCCACCTCGGCACTCGGCTCTGTAAAGGGAAAGAAACTGGGCCGCAGGCGAATCTTCTGTTCGGGACCAAACATTTCCCGGGCAAAGAGCAACAGGGTCCCCTTAAGATCGGCAAAAGTAATATCGTGATCAACAGCCAACCCTTCTACCTGGTGAAACATGGGAGAATGCGTGGCATCGTCATCACGGCGGAAAACCTTACCCGGGGCAATAATCCTGACCGGCAAAGCAGGGGCAAGTTTTTCCATGACCCGAACCTGCACCGGAGAAGTATGAGTTCGGAGCAGTAATTCCGGGGTAATGTAGAAGCTGTCCTGCATATCCCGGGCCGGATGGTCGGCCGGAAAATTTAGAGCTTCGTAGTTGTAATAGTCGCTTTCGATCTCCGGGCCATGGGCCACCTGAAAGCCGAGGCCAATAAATATTTCCTTGATTTCATCGTTTATCAGGGTCAGTGGATGTTTTTGGCCGAGGGAGGCCGGACGCCCGGAAAGGCTTATATCAATCTTCTCTTTCGCCCATTTATCGCCCAGTGATGCATCGCGCAATATCTGCTCCCTGCCCAGGAAAAGTGTTTCAAGCTCCAGACGCAAAGCATTTGCAGCACTGCCGATTTTGGGGCGCTCTTCAGCAGCCACAGAGCCCAGACTGCGCAGCAGAGTCGTCAACTCACCTTTCTTTCCCAAAATGCGCACTTTAATTTCTTTTAGCGCCTCACTACTGTCCGCAGCCTTAATTTTAAGACGCGCTTCATTTTCCAGTTCTTTCAGCTTCTCCAGCATCTTTAACACCTCCATCAATAAAAAAACCCTCTCAACGAGGGACGAAAGCCTGCTTCCGCGGTACCACCCAGCTTGGCTTTTTTAAAGGATCAAAGCCCGCTTGGCATC
>CAYGHB010000009.1:3445-17138 GCA_964349375.1 uncultured Syntrophomonadaceae bacterium
ATCTGCTTTCAGCTGTGCCAGCAACTGCCCTTTATCGCTAACCTCCCGAACGCCGATCCGGAAAATAGAACCCGCCGTGGAACGTAATACTTTTGGACTGAAAGGATCGGTGCAGCCCTCGGTGCAGAAGAGCAGATCAACCCCGGCCGCAGCAGCTGTCCGGATCAGGGTGCCCATATTGCCCGGATCCTGAAGCCTGTCTGCAATGATAACCAGCCCGGATTTGCTTTTGAACTGATCTTTTTCGAGCTGGAAGATAAAGGGAAAGATGGCCGCAACCGACTGCGGAGTTGCGGTTTCTGCCAGCTCTTTAAATAACACCGGAGAAAGCAGCACCACTTTGGTGCCCTGCGGCAAATGATCAAGCCATCTACTCTCACTTTCAAAGCTATATTCTTCAGTAATTAGTATAACCTCGGGTATCAGCCCCGCCTGCAGGGCCTCCCGAACCAGGTTAGGTCCTTCGACTGCTATCTTTCCCCTCTTCCTGCGGTAACTTCTGTTTATTAAAAGTTTCCGGTATTCTTTCAGGACAGGGTTATGCCTGCTGCTAAACTGATCCGGTTTCAATTAAATCCACTCCAGCCTTTTCAACGCCTTGTTTTCGCCGATCGCCACAATTAGATCGCCCTTCATCACCTTATCGTCTGCTGCCGGTGAAATATTTGTCTTACTGCCGTGGTTACGTCTAAGCGCGATGACGGTAACACCGAAGCGGGCCCGTAAATCTAGAGCTTTTAAGGTTTGGCCAACCATCTCTTCCGGTACGCTCACTTCCACTACGCTATAATCACTTGAAAGTTCAATCAGATCAATGATCGTGGGAGCAAAAAGGCTGTGAGCAATCTTATGGCCCATATCACGCTCAGGATAGACAATGCGGTGGACCCCGATCTTACTCAGCACTTTACCATGCAGATCATTTTGGGCCTTGGCAACAATGTAGCCGGCTCCTGCCTCTACCAATAAGATGGCGGCCATAATACTGGCCTGCTCATCATTGCCGATTGCCAGGACAATAGCATCGTAATTATTAACGCCCAGTGCCTGAATGCCGCTTTCCGATGCAGCATTGGCAATTAAAGCATTGGTTACATCAGCGCTGATCTCCTGGATTAAATCATGATTCTTGTCAACTACCAGCACATCATGACCAAGTTCAACCAGGGTGCGGGCCATGCTGGAGCCAAACCTGCCGGCACCAATAACCATTACTTGCTTTCGCATAGTATAACCTCCTTCCTCATAAATGCCTTTTAAAATATTGTTATCAGCCCGGTGAGATTTTAGCCAATTAACATTTGCTCTTCAGGATAGTGCAGGATATCCTCCCGTTTTTTCCGGGTCAGCGCAACCAGGAGCGTCAGCGGGCCGACTCTCCCGCCAAGCATGGTTATGATCAATACAGCCTTACTTACCGTGCCCAGTTCCGTGGTTATACCCCTGCTTAAGCCGACTGTGCCAAAAGCAGAGAATACTTCAAACAGCAGTGCGCTGAACTCAATATTCTCGACTAGCGTAAGAATAAAAGTTGCCGAAAATATAAGAGCAGCGGCAGCGCAGACTATTGAAACCGCTTTCATAATCTGACTCAGCGAAAAGCGGCGCATCTGAAAAACCGGTTCCTGACGACCCTTGATCATCGCCGTAAGGGTTACAAATATAATACCAAATGTAGTTGTTTTGACTCCCCCACCGGTTGATGCCGGAGAAGCGCCGATGAACATCAGCACCAGGAGAAGAAGAAAAGCGGGATAGCCAAGGGCTGCCGTATCCAGAACATTAAAACCCGCTGTACGTGTTGTTGCCGCCGTAAATAATGCGCTAAATAGCTTCGCGCCTAAATTAAGATTGGCCAGGGTTTCGGGATTGTTGTATTCCAGAACCAGGATAAGAATGGTCCCTCCAAGTAAAAGAACACCACTGATCAATAAAACCATACGGCTGTGCAGAGAGATTCTGCTTCGGAAGCGAAAATGCCTGATCAGATCAATCACCACGGTGAATCCGAGGCCTCCGATCATAAAGAGAGTCATCATCGTACCGTTAACTAAATAATCATCAGGAAAACGGGTAAGACTTTCAAAGTTGCCAAAAAGATCAAACCCGGCATTGCCAAAAGCCGAAATAGAATGAAATAGTGAAAAAAAGATACCTCTGCCGTAGCCCAGTTGTGGGACAAACCGGAAAGCCATCAGGATCGTACCGCTTAAAATAAACAAAAGGGCTATATGCAGCACAGAGGTAACCAGGCGCACCACTCCGGACAATGACTCCTGGTTGAGCGCTTCCCTGACCAGAATGCGATCCTGAAGCGTAATTCTACGGCCCAGAAAAAGAAAAATCATTGTAGTCATAGTCATAAATCCGAGGGAGCCGATAAAAATCAGGATCATAATAACCGTTTGCCCGAAAAAACTGTAGAATGTACCGGTATCGACAACAACCAGACCGGTGACACAAACTGCTGAGGTAGCGGTAAAGAGGGCATCAATATAGCTTAACTCTCCTGCAGCGTGAGCTGCAGGAAGGCTTAGCAAAAGGGTTCCAACTAGTATTAATCCAATAAATCCGACCACCATTACCCTGGCCGGATTTATTGGTTTTGGCCTGTTCATTATGATAAATCATCTCCGTAGAGCTTGATTGTTATTTGAAACAACAGGCGCAGTGCAATTACTTTAATTATTGGACTTGGCCAACTCAACCAGCTGGGCGAAAGCACTCTTATCATTGACAGCCAGATCGGCCAGTACTTTACGGTTGATTTGAACATCGGCTTTTTTAAGGCCGTTAATCAAGCGGCTGTAAGAAATACCGCCATTCCTGGCCTCGGCATTAATCCTCGCTATCCAGAGCTTACGAAAATCACGTTTCCGCTGCCGACGATCCCGGTAAGCATAAGACAGCGATTTCATAACCTGCTCATTTGCTACCCTGAAAAGCTTGCTCTTGGCACCATAATAACCTTTGGCCAGTTTTAATATCTTCTTCCGCCGTTTGCGGGCCACATTACCTCTTTTTGTGCGAGGCATAATCAATCATCCTCCTACTGATCAGCTAAGAAAAAACCTCGAAGCTGCATTTGTCAAATAGTTACTCTGGAACCGTTTAGGGAATAAGCAGTTTTACCCGCTTTAAATCTGCCGGTTTTACCAGGGTTGACTTACGTAACCGCCTGATGCGGCTTGAACTTTTCTTGCCTGTAAGGTGACTGGCAAAAGCACGGTAGCGCTTAATCTTGCCGCTACCGGTTTTTTTGAAGCGCTTTGCAGCACCACGGTGGGTCTTCATTTTAGGCATGCTGAATACAACCTTCCTCTACTATGTTTTTGGCGTTAAGATCATGATCATGTTCCGCCCTTCCTGCTTGGCGGGCTTTTCAACCGAACCGTAATCAGCAAGATCCTGGGCCAACTGCTTGCAGAGACGCTGGGCAATCTCGGGGTGAGTTATTTCCCTGCCCCTGAACATGACTGTTACTTTAACCTTATCTCCGTTTTCAAGAAACTTTTGCCCCCGCTTAGCTTTTACATCAAAATCGTGCTTGTCAATGTTCGGGCGCAATTTAATCTCTTTAATTGTTGTAACCTTTTGGTTCTTCCTGGCTTCGCGGTCACGCTTGCTCTGTTCGTACTTGTGCTTACCGTAATCCATCAGACGGCAAACCGGTGGACGAGCGCTTGGCGCTACATTAACCAGATCAAGCTTCTTCTTCCTGGCCAGCTCAAGAGCTTCGTCTGTTTTTATCACCCCAAGCTGAGTGCCATCCTCATCAATCACTAAAACTTCCCTGGCATTAATTTGTTCATTGACGAACAAATTTTTACTAATTTCATTTCACCTCCATAAAAAATATTAGAGCAGGGGTTGGCCACCTGCTCTAATATATCCTCAAACTTTATGGATAACCCTGTCAGCACACTAAAGGCCCCAGGGTGAGAAGCGGTGGCTTCTGCTTTAAAGATTAATATCTTCATACAGAAATATAACAGAAAAAAGAGCTTTGGTCAAATTGTTTTTTCGGCAATTTCCTTATTTAAGCCTGAAATAAAGCCCTCTATACTTCCGCTGCCAAGGTCTCCCTTTTCACGATGCCTGATTGCCACTTCGCCGTTTTCCACTTCACGATCCCCGACAACCAGCATATAAGGTATTTTTTTCAACTGAGCTTCCCGAATCTTGTATCCCACTTTTTCGTTACGGCCATCGACCGTTACCCTGAAACCTTCATCTTTAAGCTTTGCCAGGATCTGAATTGCATATTCATGACTTCTTTCAGTAACGGGAATAACAGTGGCCTGGACGGGCGCCAGCCAGGCTGGAAAAGCGCCGCCATAATGTTCAATTAAGAGGGCAAAGAATCGCTCCATCGAACCGTATACCACCCGGTGGATAACTACCGGCCGGTGTTTAGCCCCATCTTCTCCGATATAGGTGAGATCAAATTTCTCAGGCATCTGAAAATCGAGTTGGATGGTCCCACACTGCCAACTACGACCCAGGCAGTCCTCAAGGTGAAAATCGATCTTGGGCCCGTAAAAAGCCCCGTCACCTTCGTTGACCTTGAAGTCTGTTTCCTTATCCTTTAAGACCTGTTCAAGAATGTCTGTCGCCTTATCCCACATCTCGATTGAACCCATCGCTTTTTCAGGCCTGGTACTCAGCTCAACCCGGTAATCAAAACCAAAAATCCGGTAGAAATGATCCATCAGCTCGATAATACCGGCCACCTCGGCTTTAATCTGACCGGGCAGCATAAAAATATGGGCGTCATCCTGGGTAAAGGTGCGCACCCGCATCAGACCGTGCAGCGTTCCTGAAAGCTCATGGCGATGAACAATCCCCATCTCGGCAATGCGACGTGGCAAATCCCGGTAACTGTGCATTTTTGAGCCGTAAACTAGCATCGCTCCCGGACAGTTCATCGGCTTGACGATAAAATCCTGCTCATCGATTTTGGTGAAATACATATTTTCTCGATAGTGATCCCAGTGACCTGACTGTTCCCAGAGGGTCCGGTTCAGAATCAGCGGGGTTTTTATCTCCTCATACTCTGCCAGGCGGTGTTCCCGTCTCCAGAAATCAGCGAGCTCCTGCCAGATTACCATACCGTTATTATGGAGAAAGGGAAAACCAGGACCTTCTTCATGAAGGGTGAACAGCTCAAGCTCGCGCCCCAATTTGCGATGGTCACGCTTCTTGGCTTCTTCAAGCATGTTCAGGTAATGTTCGAGACGATCCTTGCTTGGAAAGGCGGTGCCATAAATACGCTGCAGCATGGTGTTGCGCTCGTCACCACGCCAGTAGGCCCCGGCCAGGCCGGTCAGTTTAAATGCCTTTACCATCCCGGTATGATTTAAGTGTGGGCCGGCGCAGAGATCGATAAATTCGTCCTGCTCGTAGCAGCTGATCACCACTTCTTCAGGCAGATCGGCGATCAGCTCCAATTTGTAAGTCTCGTTCCTGGCGCGGAAGATTTCCTCCGCCTCTTCGCGGCTCATTTCACGACGCCGGATCGGTTTTCTTTCCTTGACAATCTTCTTCATTTCGGCTTCGATTGCCGGCAGATCATCGGCTGAAATCGGCTTTTCAAATTCAAAGTCATAATAAAAACCGTTCTCAATCGCCGGGCCAATTCCCATCTTGGCCGTGGGATGAAGTTTTTTTACGGCATGGGCCAGGATATGGCTGGCGCTGTGCCGGTATACAGCTGCTCCCCTGGGTGAATCAAAATCTACAAAGCTGATCGTGTTACTCTCAGCCAGGGGTAGGTTAAGATCGCATTCTTTTCCATCAACCAGGACAGCAATCAAATCTTTATTTTCCGCAGTTTTTTCCCGGTAGAGATCCATGCAGGTGGTGCCTTCGGGGTAAACACCTTCATCCCCGTTATCAAGTATTACTTTTATCGACAAGGGCTCTTCGCCTCCTTTAGCAAGGGCTCTTCGCCTCCTTTAGAACAAGAACAACATCAATTTATTGAGCTGCGCTAATAAAAAATATGATAAAACCTGTCCCTGAAGATGTCAAGACGAGACGCTATCCTCTCAGGTTGATCGCTTTCGGTAACATTTCGATTTCCACAGGGGCACGACCAGGCTGCTCACCATCCAGGTCAAGCAGGGCTTCGCCGGCGGCTTCAACCTGTACAGACTTACCCCTCAGGCTGGTAATACGCGGGTGGCTTAAATGTGTACCCTTATAGACACGCGGCAGGCTGATTAAAAGGTTGATCTTGCTCAAATCTTTTAAGATAATAATATCAAAGAAGCCGTCATCGACTAACGCATTGGGGGCCACGCACATCCCGCTGCCAAAATAGCGCCCGTTGCCAAAGACCACGACGGTAACCGGCTCGTTACAAACCTCCTGCCCGTCAACAATGATCCTCATCTCCTGGTTTTTATATAGAATGAGGGTGACCACGGTTGCCCAGAGAAAGGAAACAAATCCGCCAAGGGCTTTACTGGTTTTATTAACCCGGTCAACTGTCGCCCCGTCTAACCCCAGGCCGGCGACGTTAATAAAGTAACGCATCTCCGGTAAACCCTGATTATTGAAAAATGAAACCCGGCCAAGATCAACAGGGTGGACAGAGCTTTTTATAATATGCCTTGCCGCTTCTGCTGTGGTGATGGGAATTCCGATGGTGCGGATTAGATCGCGGCCGGTGCCACCTGATATAAAGCTGACTGCTGCTTCCGGGCGGACCATTTTGTGATCATGATCGAAAAAACCATTGATTACTTCGTTGGTCGTGCCATCACCGCCAACGGCGAGTATCAGGTCATGACCATCTTTTAAGAACTGGCGCGCAATTTCTGTGGCATGTCCCGGCCCATCGGTAAAACGGTGCTCGAAAGAAATTCCCTCCCGACTGATCACTTCCGCCATTTCCGGCCAACGTCTGCCTGTTGCGCCATTCGCTGAAGCGGGGTTGACCACAATCGCGGCATTCAGTTTTTCCACCCGTTACTCCCCCTCTAATTTATACAGCTATTTGATAAAGCTTTAGAAAATTATACCACAAAAAAGCCTGTACCCTTTTGGTACAGGCTTATGAAAGAACATTTTTTATCTCTTACTACCCAAGCAGCAGCTCTTCAACATTGCCTTTGATCAAATCCCTGATTTCCCTGAACTTTTCCAGAACCGCCGATTCATTTCCTTCCGCCCGGGCCGGATCTTCAAGGCTCCATTGCCTTTTTTCTACTTTTACAGGAACCAGGGGGCAGCTTTCCCGGGCATCGCCGCAGAGAGTGATCAACAAATCAACCTGATCCAGAAGCTCCCTGTTGACAGAATCTGAAGTTTGGTTGCTGATATCAATGCCAATCTCCTGCATAACCTGGATAGCATGAGGATTAATCCCAACCGGGGCAATACCGGCGCTATAGACTTCAAACCGTCCGGCACCAAGGTTTTTTAAAAAACCTTCCGCCATTTGGCTGCGCGCAGAATTGCCGGTGCAGAGAAAAAGTACTTTTTTTAGTTCCCCCTTTTCAACCACTTAAATTACCTCCGCATTATATTACTCTTCAATTTAGACTACTTTTTTCATCGCCGGGAACCAGTTGCGGGTCCGCAGACAAATACGCACCAGAACCAGCATGATCGGAACTTCAATTAACACTCCAACAACGGTTGATAAGGCGGCACCGGAAGTTAGACCAAATACGGTGACTGCTGTCGCAATTGCTACCTCAAAATGGTTGCTGGCCCCGATCATTGCTGCCGGAGCTGCTTCCTCGTAGGTAAGACCGATATATTTGGCAACAATGTAGCCGATCAAAAAGATGATTAGGGTTTGGATGATTAGTGGCACAGCGATCATCCCCACCACCAAAGGCGCCTCCAGGATAACTCCGCCCTGGAGCATGAAAAGAAAGATTAAGGTCGCCAAGAGGGCGATGATCGAAATGGTGCCCATATTCTTTAGAAAGACCCTTTCATACCAGTCAATACCGCGGGATTTGATCAACCTAATCCGGCTGATATAACCGGCGACCAGGGAAACCCCAACATAGAGCATAACACTTAAAAAGATGGTCATAAAAGGAACTGACATCTCGGCGACACCAAGTAAAAAGTTGCCCAGCGGAGCATAAAGGACTAACATGGTCAGCGAATTAAGCGCAACCAAAACCAGGGTCAGGCCCATGAACCCGCGGGCCAGGTAACTCCAGACCAGCACCATAGCTGTACAGGGGGCAATCCCCAGCAAAATCATGCCGGCAATGTATTCTCCTGCCAGGGTATCATCAAGGAAAGGAGCAAAAATTACCCGCATAAAGAGCCACGCGAAGAAAAACATGGTGAAGGGTTTGATCGCCCAGTTAATAATCAGGGTTAAAAGCACCGCCTTCGGAGCCTTAACAGCATTGACAACCTCGCTGAAATCAATCTGCACCATAATTGGGTACATCATGGCAAAGAGAAAGATGGCCACTGGAATATTAACCTGAGCTATGGCAAGCGAATTTAAAAATTGAGCGGCGCCCGGAAAAGCAGCTCCCAGCCCAATACCGATCAGGATGCAGAGCGCAACCCAAACGGTTAAATACTTATGAAAAAATCCAAGTTCATACTCTTTCTGCACACTCATTCTTTTTGATCACCTCTCATTTTAATGTTCAGGATTAGTTCGCAGCTTGGCATCAAGAAATTTAGATGACCAGATTGCCGAAAATCAATCCTGACAGCGTTGCCATAAAAACAACCAGCACTACAAAGACAGCAGTTTTTTGGGTGCCCAAAACAGACCTGATAACCAGCATATTGGGTAAGCTTAAAGCCGGGCCGGCTAAAAGCAAAGCCAGGGCCGGGCCCTTGCCCATCCCGGCGCCGAGCAGCCCCTGCAGAATTGGTATTTCGGTAAGAGTGGCAAAATACATAAAAGCGCCAACTAGAGAAGCTACCAGGTTGGCTTGCAAGCTGTTGCCGCCAACTAGTGCCTCAATATAACGCACTGGAATCAGCCCGGCATCGGTTCCCGGACGGCCCATAAGCAAGCCGGCAACAAGCACCCCGGCAAAAAGCAGCGGTAAAATCTGCTTAGCGAAATCCCAGGTAGTGTTAACCCAGCCTTTCCTTTCATCCTGTTTAAACCATTTAACGAGGATATACCCGAGGATTATCAGCAAAACTATTATAACCGGCCATTTAACTGAATAAACAGCGTTATAGAAACCAACCGGTTCAGAAGGCTGCCCCCAGGTAGCAAAGATCAGGATCAAGACAAGAGTGAGGAAAAAAGGATATTCTGCACCGGACTGCGGGTTTCACTTTGATCCTCGTCCATCCCGGCCATCTTTGAAGATAATCTTTCCTGATCTTCCTTGCGGTAAAAGAAAGCCATTAACAAACCGATCGCCACAGCAAAAATTACAGCTCCTACTGATCAGGCCAAACCGAGCTCCCAACCAAGAACCCGGGCAGTTAAAACAATGGCTAACACATTGATAGCCGGGCCTGAATAGAGAAATGCGCACGCAGGCCCAAGACCGGCACCCTGACGGTAAATGCCGCTGAATAGCGGCAAAACTGTACAGGAACAGACAGCCAGGATCACCCCGGATACTGATGCCACTGAATAGGCAACAATTCTACTGGCACCACTGCCGAAGTATTTGATGACCGACCCCTGGGAAACAAAGTTAGCAATCGCTCCGGCAATAAAAAGGCAGGAACCTGGCAGAATAGAACATGTTCCCGGGCATATTCCTGTAACAGGTGAAACGCTTCTATAATTGCCCCTACGATCAGGGGGCTGTCAAAGGGAATAAAATAAGCTGCTCAAAATACTGCCACAATGAGCATTAACTTTTGATATTCCTTCATTAATAGTTCATCTCCTCAGTTTTGACAGCTGAACCTGGAGAAACTTTTCAATGACTAGAGCTCCTGCTTGATCAGTTCTTTAATTTCCTCCGGCTTCAAAACTTTTCCCGCAGATTTTACTTGATCATTTATTACCAACGCCGGAGTGATCATCACATCATATTGCATAATCTCATCCATCTTGGTTATCTTTTGCACATCAGCTGCTACATTTAGCTCAGCCATGGCTTTGATGGCCTCCTTCTCCAAGCTATGGCATTTGCTGCATCCGGTTCCCAGGATTTTAATAATCATTTTTAATTCCTTTCGATATTTTTTACTTACTTCACTGGTTTCAGAACCCTTTTACTGCGCAGCTCTTGATCACGATACAATTTCAGCTTTCTCCCGCCAAATATGCCTGATCGATTCTGCGCAGCGATCAATGATCTCGTAAACCAGGGGATCTGAAGCCCAGTAAATAACCTTCAGCCCCTCTTTGCGGGAACGGAGCAAACCCTCTTTCTTCAATAATGCAAGATGCCGGGATACGCTGGATTGTTCGATGTTTAACGCCGGAAATATCTCGCAAACACATCGCTCACCTGCACGCAACAGTTCTAATATCTGCAGCCGGGTAGGGTGAGCTAAAGCTTTAATAAAATCGGCCATCAAGTGATATTGGTCCACCAGATATCCCCCCTTGATAAGCTTACGGACTATATTCCTATATATACATATAGTATCAATGGCGCTTCTGTTTTTCAATCATTTTTTCGCAAAAATATTAAAAGGTTTTAGCCCATGAAAGAAGCTAAAACCTTAGTTTATAGTTTTACCAATTATAAAGCTAGCGGGCGCCGCCGCCTCCTCCACCTCCGCCGCCGCCACCGCCGCCGGAGAAACCACCGCCGCCGCCTGATCCCGAAGAGGTAGCCGAGCGAAAAGCTGTTTTAAAAGATCTCTCCATGGCCGAGCTCATGCTGTTAAAGCGTACCGGGTTTGAAGCCATCACCCCGTAGGCAGGCCAGACGCGATGCAGCTCTGTGCCCAGCTCCGGATAGACCAGCTGCAGCTGTTCCATCACCTCTTTGGCCACACCCAGTGTTACCGCATAGACCAGGTAATGTTCCCAGACAGCCAGGGCCGGAATCGTAGAACGATCAAGGCTTGAAAAATGCCTGATGAAACGTTTAAAGGCGTTCCACTTGGCATAATGATCTGCTCCCTCGGGAGTAAGCATTTTTAAAGCTGCAAACAAAGCGATCATAATCGGACCGGTAACCAAAGCAATAGCCCCGGTTACAAAAAGTTCGAAGAAAAAGAGGCCAAAACCAAAAAGGAAAAAGATAATCCCAGATACAATTCCCTGCCAGGCCGAACCTTTAAAAAATTTATGCTTATCGAATTCCTTCTTGATACCCTCAGTCCAGCTTTTATAAAAAAGATAGGTACTCTCTTTATTCTCCTTGCCATAGCTTTCGATTTCTCGCATTGAAACCCCTGGGTTATCTATGTCGCTGACCTGACTGAAAATAAAACGGTATAATTCATCTTCGTGGGTTTTCAGCTTGTCTTTACCTGCTGTAGGAAACAGCCGGTAATCAGTAAAAGGCCTTTTCCAAATAAGACCGGCTTCACCCTGATATTCCTCAAGGCGCAGATGCCCCCTGCGAGCCAGGTCCATTACAGTCGCCGTAAAATCTTCTGGTTTAATTTTGCCCATACGCACCAGGTAGCCGGCCTCAGCCGGAGAATATTCACCCGGCAGGTCGCGATAATAATCACCCGTGTAGATACCTGGAGCCCGTTTTGATTTAAACCTTGTGATGATGTAATAGATTAACATGGCGATCGCAATGAGCGGACCGACAAAGTAGTCGAGCCGGGTAACACTACGTTTCAGGTTAGCCTGGCGGGCCCATTTTTGCTCTTCCGCCAGGATGCCAGGTAACCCCTCTTTACCGCTGAAATTGTTTGCCTGCGCGACCAACGAGGGGGGGAAGGTTACCCGGCCTTCAACAAAAGTATTGGCCGGCAAACCGTCAACTTCCCACACTACCATACCCGGATTGATGATCTGAACATCGCCGTAAAGAGGGCCATGCCCCCAGGCCCTGATGTCACCTTCACCGGCACCCGGAGGCAGATGCAGGGTAATCCTCACAGATTCCGCTCTCTCGCCCCATTCATTGCCAATAAACTGCCAGTTAAGTTCGGCCAGATCGGTATGAACCAAAACTGCATTATCAACCGTGTAGCTGATGGTAAAGGTCCGATCTTCGTTATATGCTTCATAGCTCCAGTCGATATAAACCCGTTCAGGGTCATATTCCACATAATAAACCCCGGGGAGATCCTGAACGCCAATTGCAACTTCGCGGTACGGCTCGCCCAGTTCACTGACTAATACATCCCGGATCGTACTGTTGTGCTTCAGATAAATGTATGACCAGGCACCCCGGTACCGTCCGTCAAACCTGAAAGTACGCTCCTCTACAACCTGCATCGACCCATCTGTTTTTACTTCCGCTTCAATGACAACTGCGGGAAAATAAAAAGAGCGGTCATCCTGAGCCCCGGCCATAGCAGGTAGCAACAGGGCAACCGCTGCTATGATCAGCAGACAGGCTAAGCCTTGTGAAATTACTCCTGACCCTGCTTTTAAATAACGTCTATTCATCCGGATTACTCCTAAAATTCTACTTTCACTGCCTCACGGGCTGCCGCTTCCTCATCGAGATTAAAATAATCTTCCTTATTAAAGCCGAACATGCCGGCAACAAGTACTGTGGGAAAACGCTGAATGGTCGTATTGTAGGTCATAACTGTATCATTATAAAACTGTCTTGAAAAAGCAATTTTGCCTTCCGTGTTGGCCAACTCTTCCTGCAGTTGGCGAAAATTTGCATCAGCTTTTAGTTCCGGATAACTTTCGGCAACAGCAAAGAGAGTCTTTAAGGCTCCGGAAAGCAGATTCTCGGCGCCGGCCTGTTCAGTCACATCTTTTGCCTGAATAGCCATGTTGCGGGCCTGGGTTACCTTTTCGAAAGTCTTCCTTTCATGCGTGGCATAACCTTTTACGGTATTCACCAGATTCGGGATCAGATCGTAGCGTCTTTTTAACTGAACCTCAATCTGTGCCCAGGCATTTTTGATTCTCTGGCGCAGCGTTACCAGGCGATTGTAAATGCCGATCAGCGAAACAACAACCAAAGCGATAAGTCCTAAAATTGCCCATCCCATGAAGAATCATCTCCTTGTCAATAATTAGTGAAACAGTCTCTCCCCAAATTGCAATGACATATATTTCGGAAAAAAGACCTTAATTCCTGCCTTCTTTGCTGCAGAATAAAAAAATGATTACGCGGGAACCATTAAAGTTGCAGTTCAACAACATCACCGTCATCGAGAACGTAATCACGCGAAACTGCCTGGCCTTCAAATTTTGCCGAACCCCAGACCAGAGCGCTTTTAAGCTTCTGTGGAAAATCTTTATGAATCTGGGCGGCAAAATCAAACACACTGCTGCCCTTCCTTAAAATGAAGGGACGATCCATATCTGCCGGTTTACCGGCCGGTTTGCCGTAGACCCGGATGATGTTTAATAACAGGTAAAGCCTTTCCTTGAGGTTTTCCAGGCCACTGCCGTTGCTGGATACCGGAATAATCTCCAGATCAGGCCACAGCTCTCTTAAGACCTGCAGGTTTTCCTCCGCTTCCCGGTGATCACACTTATTGCCTAAAACAAGAAACGGTACCGGAGCAATGATCATCCCTTCTTCCGACAAATCAATTACTTCGCGATTCTGAAGTACTTGCATCAACCCTTCGAGCTGGTCGAGACATTCGGCAGTGAACAGATCAAGAA
>CAYGHB010000010.1:0-16936 GCA_964349375.1 uncultured Syntrophomonadaceae bacterium
GCCGGCAGATGATACCGGGCTACCCGAAGGCATTAAGATCGGTGTTTCCATCTGGAGCTCAACCGACACATTGGGCAGCGAGGTCAAGAACATACTTGACGCTGCTGCCGATGCATTGGGTGTTGAGGTCGTATATGTGGACCAAGGCCATATTTCTGAGCAGGTGACAGGATCTGTAGAGACACTGGCTGCAGCGGGTGTGGATGGCATCATCATCTGCAACTCTTCCTCAGCTGAAATGACCTCTGTCATCAATACGGCTAATCAGTATGAGGTTTATGTGGCTCAGTTCTTCCGCTACATTAACCCGGAACTTAACCCAGATGAATATGCTCTTGCACAATCTTCTGCCTACTACGTTGGCGCTGTGCATGAAGACGAAGTCGTCAACGGCAGAACTCTGATTCAAATGCTCGGAGACCAGGGCAGCCGTAAAATTGCCGTCATGGGCTGGGAGGCTGGTGACGCCACGTTCCTTGGAAGACTGCAGGGCTACCAGGAAGGTGTTGAAGCTTGGAACGCTGCAAATCCTGACGACAAGATTGAACTTCTCGAGACTCAGTATGGCGGCACATCATCAGATACCGGAAGAGCAACTGCTGAGGCTATCATTACTGCAAATCCTGACATCGACGGTTTCATAGTGGCCGGTGGCGGCGGTGATCCGCTCATTGGCGCTATCGAGGCTATTGAAGGATTAGGCCGCACAGGTGAGATCAGAGTTGTGTCCACCGACTTCCTTCCCGATCTCGATGCCAAACTTGAGAGCGGTGCTATCGCAGGTCAGTCGGGTGGTCACTATGCCGACCCGCTGTTTGCCTTCATGATGGTTTACAATGCCATCACAAAAAACTGGGATGTAAAGGATGATGATTTCTATGTCATCCACTTCCCGTACATGTATGTTTCTTCTCCTGAAGATTATGCCGAATATGATCAATTTTTTGTTGACCAACTACCTTACACCAGAGAAGAGTTCATTGAAATGGCCACCATGTCTTTCAAAGAATTGTATGATACCGCTGCCAGACTGTCTATTGAGGACGTTAAGGCGCGCCACCGCTAAGGTAATTTGCGTGAAATGTGGAATTGGGGCTGTCTAAAAAGGCAGCCCCAAAACTATTAATGGTAAAATAGAAGAATAAGATTTCTACCACAATCCGGAGGAAACAGTAACATGTTAAAGAATAATACCAACCATAGACAAATCAGGTCTTGGACCTCTGCTGATTGACGGTATAATCTTGTAACAATATGCTGGCTTTATGGGTTATATTTATTAATAAGTTCAGATGAGGAAACACGTATATGAGTTTTGATAACCAGATGCAAGCATTTAAGGCTAGCAAAGTTTACGGCATTGCTTTATTAATGTTTATCCTCTTTTTTTTCTGGGGTATATTTTTTATCCTGACTCCTGGTAACTTTGGCAGTATGGATAATATGTTTTTTTACCTACAGTCGAGTATTATTTTCTCGGTAGGTGCATGTGGTCTCTATTTTATTGTAACCATGGGCTTGTTCGACTTCAGCATTGGTGCGAATATTATACTATCGGCTATTGTGGGAGTTATTCTGTCTACCCATTTTGGCTATGCGGGGCTATTGATAGGCTGTATGCTGTGCGGTGCGCTTATTGGCTTAGTAAATGGTCTTTTGTTCATTAAACTTAAAATACCGTCAATGATTGTTACTGTCGGCTTGATGCTGATCTACGAAAGTTTAGCATATTTTGTGGCAGGAGGCCTAAGGCAGACATTAGATCCGGCTTTGCGTGCTTTCGGCAGTTCCCCTTGGAATATCATCCTTGCAGTCACAGCTTTTATATTGGCTAATTTTATATTGAGGTTTACAAAAGTAGGGACTTACTGTTATGCCATCGGAAGCAATGAGTACGTGGCGCAAAACATGGGAATCAACGTTAACAAATATAAGCTGATCGCATTTATACTTCTCCACTTCTTCGTAGGCATCATGGCGGTTCTTTCGGTCAGTTACGGTATCTCTATGACTGCGACTACTGGTATGCAATCAATGGCACGCAACTTTACACCGTTGATGGGTTGTTTTGTAGGTTTAGCATTCAGAAGGCACGGCGTACCAATATTCGCCATCATTGTCGGCGGTTTGATTATTTCAATCATTTTCAACGGTTTTGTGGCCCTGGGCGCTCCAACGACCATTCAAAGTGTAGTTACCGGAGCAGCGCTGCTTATTATAGTTGCCCTTACAGCAAGAACTTCAAAGGGTGCGGTTGTTAAGTAAGGAGAATATATATGGGAGAAATAGTATTACAAGCTGAAAATGTAAGCAAATCTTTTGGAATAACCAAAGCCGTAAATAATGTATCGCTCTCTTTTGAAAAGGGCGAGATAAGGGGTTTGATTGGAGAAAACGGTTCTGGTAAATCTACTTTTGTTTCCATGTTGGCCGGCATCCATCCACGTAGCGAGGGCAGGTTTATTCTTGAGGGAAAAGAATTAAAGGTAAGAAATCAAGTTGAAGCAAATCGCAGGGGCGTAGCTATCATCGTACAGGAGACGGGAACTCTGCCCGCCATCACTGTAGCTGACAACATATTTTTGGGAAACGAAGATCAATTCGTTACGTTTGGCATTAAAAAGACTGGGGCCATGAATCGCGCGGCATCACTACTTCTGGAAAAATACGGATTCGATCACATAAACGCCAGTTCCATGATTGACCTGTATTCTTTTGAGGACAGAAAACTGATCGAAATTGTCAAGGCGACTTATTTCAATCCAAAAATTTTGATCATTGATGAAACAACAACAGCTTTGAGTCAGAAAGGGCGCGAAGAGCTCTATAAACATATGTTGCGCATCAAAAACGAGGGGAATACTGTCATCTTCATCTCGCACGACCTATCGGAAGTCCTTGAGCATACAGATTCCATCTCTTTGCTGCGTGACGGAGAACTGATCGACACGGTAAAAAGCAGCGAGGCCACCGAAGATGATTTGAAACGTTTAATGGTGGGTCGAGAGCTTAAAAAGCACTATTACCGTACCGATTATGGACAGCCCGTATCAGATGAGGTTGTGCTTTCCGTTGAAGATCTATCCGTTCCGGGCGAGATCGACGGTATAAGCTTTGAGCTGCACAAGGGCGAAATCCTCGGGTTCGGGGGCTTGAGCAACTGTGGCATGCACGAAGTGGGCAAGGCCATCTTTGCGGCGTCTTTTGACCGAAGCGGCTACGTCAAACTGGCGGATGGTACAACCATCAATTCAGTACCCGGCGCCATAAAAAATAGTATTGCTTACGCTTCTAAAGACCGTGACAATGAATCGCTGGTCAGCAGCGCCTCTATACGCGACAACATCTGCCTTCCCTCTCTCAGCGAGTTAGCAGATAAAGGAATTATCCGGGCCAAAAAGATGAACGAGTTCGCCCAGAAAAATGCAGATGCGGTCAGTATTAAGATGACCGGTATCGATCAGTTTGTATCCGACCTCTCAGGCGGAAACAAGCAAAGGGTAGTATTGGCGCGTTGGCTTGGTAAAGACTCTGACATCATCGTACTGGACAGCCCCACACGCGGCATTGATGTAAAGGTTAAAGCTGATATTTACGAGATGATGAGCGAGTTGAAAGACAAGGGCAAATCGATCATCATGATATCAGAGGAGATTCAGGAGCTTTTAGGTATGAGTGACCGCATAATCATTATGAAAAAAGGCAAGATAAGCGGCGAATTCATGAGAGACGAAACAGTTGGCGAAGAAGACCTCATCGGTAAAATGGTTTAAAGGGGAAAGTCAAATGACAGAACAAAGATTGGTAGAAAAAAACAGGGTAGAAAAGTATAAAAGCTTTTTTAGCAACGTTGGAAGTTTTCTCGATAAACCGGGTTTACGGACCTTGTTGCCGCTGATTGGGCTTATCGTGATGATTGTGATATTTGCTCATATGACCGACATGAGGATAATACAAACAAGAAGCATCAATCTAATTCTCAGTCAGGTGTATGTGCTCATGATCGCCTGTACCGGCGTTTTTATGGTCATGACCATCGGTGGACTGGATTTTTCCCAGGGGTCAATTCTTGGTGTATCGTCCATTGTTATAAGCTATTTATCCTTCTACAGCATTCCACTGGCTATTGTCGCAGGCATCGCAACCGGCGCGTTTATCGGCGCATTTAATGGGCTTTTCCATGTTGCTTTTACAATACCATCATTTATCGTGACGATCTGCTCTATGTTTTTATTTCGCGGTATATGTGCTTATTTAACGACGGATGCACCTGTCGCTGCCGTCACGGGTATCACTGTTTATCATAGCACTTGGATCAATATTTCCCTGACTCTTTCCGTATTGCTAATCTCTTTTTTAATTTATCAATTCACAAGGCTTGGCGTTACCCTTAAGGCTATCGGCGCCGGTGAAACGGCGGCCCGCTTTTCCGGCATCCGCACCAAAAAGACAAAGTTTTTAGTTTTTATGGCTGCGGGAGCTATCACAGGTTTTGCTGCGTTTCTCAATGTGGCAAAAGTTGGCTCGATAACTGCTACCTCGGGCAGCCAATTGGAGGCACAGATACTCATTGCTTTGGTTCTGGGCGGAATGCCTATTATGGGCGGCGCCAAAGTACGCTTTTCAAATATCATAGTGGGGGCGCTAATGTTTGCCATCCTCCACAATGGACTGGTGATGGTCGGGCTTGACAGTGCGCAGCAACAGTTAATCAAGGGCATTGTATTTGTGCTTGTCGTGGCACTGACAATTGACCGCAGGCAACTACAGGTTATTAAGTAGTACGAAATATATTTAGCCGGCATAAGTATCCTGAAAGAGTTAGGAATTGCGAATGTTTACCAAGACGAATACTGTTAATTAGCCAGGACAAAAAAATGAAAGATGAGAACTGAATACATTGAATACGGATTTAAAATATGTCAAACTTTACGACTGGATAAAGACACGCATATACATGGAAAAATTTCGGTTAAACGAAAAACTGCCATCTGAAGCTATGCTATGCAAAAAATTTGAAATATCTCGGCAAACTGTACGCACGGCTTTTGAAGTGCTTGAAAATGAAGGTTTCATTTGGCGCAAAAAGGGCAGCGGGACCTTTGTAGCGTATGAATTAAGAAAAAGCGAGGACAGCAACAAAAGTGTTGGACTTTTACTTAGTTATTGTGAAGAATACATTTTTCCGTATATATTCTCTGGCATAGAATCTGTATTATCCCAGCATAAAATCGGCATAGATATTGCGGTCACAAAAAACAAAATAAAAAACGAAACCGTTTATCTTGAAAGAATGCTTAATTCCAGTGTGAGCGGAGTTATTGTCGAAGGCACAAAATCTGCTTTCCCAAACCCAAATATTAATCTGTACTCTGCTCTGGATATGCGTAAAATCCCTATCATCTTTATGCACAATTACTATACTAACATTCAAAATTATGACAGTATCCTAATGGATGATGAACAATGTGCGTTTATGCTGACGCAAAGACTTATAGACAAAGGGCATAAAAATATTGCCGGCATTTTTAAATACGATGATCTTCAGGGTATGTGGCGTTACAAAGGGTTTTTAAAGTGTATGGCTCAAAATATGCTTAAAATAAATGATGAATGTATAAAATGGTATTCAACCGAAGACTTTCATGGCAGTTTTTTGAACAAGCGTCTGTCAGAATATCATAAAAAAGCCTCAAACTGCACCGCAGTTATTGCATACAACGATACTATTGCTGAAATGGTAATCAAGTTCTTGGAGTCAAAAGGGCTGCGTGTACCCGATGATACTTCGATCGTATCGTTTGACGACACATATATTGCTAAAAATTCATCTGTGCGGATTGTTAGCGCGATACACCCAAAGGCGGATTTGGGCAAAAAAGTAGCAAGAAATATGGTAAAAATGATTGGCGACGAACAATGGAGATCGAACGATTATTCATATGTTTTCGAGCCCAAGATAAGCGACGGAGATTCAATAAAAGATATTAGATAGCAGATAGAAAAACAGAGAAATA
Organism: uncultured Syntrophomonadaceae bacterium; assembly: GCA_964349375.1. Taxonomy (GTDB): domain Bacteria; phylum Bacillota; class Dethiobacteria; order DTU022; family DTU022; genus UBA993. The sequence goes on from CAYGHB010000010.1 coordinate 6,018, forward strand.
GACAAAAAGTTCATCCTTTCACATTTTATAATAGTTTTCTGGGCGGAAGACAAAACCACACAGACATAGTAAGGAGGCAAACAGTTGAAAACATACAGCATCGGTATCGATTACGGAACACTCTCGGGTAGAGCGCTGCTTCTTGACCTTCAAACAGGTGAAGAAGTGGCAACGGCAGTCAAGGAGTATACACATGGCGTTATGTACGATCAGCTTCCGGACGGCACAAAGCTGGGCCCGGATTGGGCGCTCCAGCACCCGCTCGACTACATCGAAGTACTGAGGCAAACCATACCCTCTGTGATCAAACAAGCGGGAATAAAACCCGAGCAGGTAGTGGGCATCGGTATCGACTTTACCGCGTGTACCGTGCTGCCCGTCAAAAAAGACGGTACGCCACTGTGCTTTGCAGATGAATATAAATCCAATCCCCACAGCTACGTCAAGCTGTGGAAACACCACGCGGCTCAGCAAGATGCCATCAGGTTAAATGAGATAGCTGAAAAACGCGGCGAGAAGTTCCTACAGCGCTATGGTGGCAAAATATCGTCGGAATGGATGGTTCCCAAAGCCATGCAGATAGCAAGGGAAGCGCCTGATATTTACGCCGCTATAGATAAATTCATCGAAGCCACCGATTGGATCATCTGGCAACTGACAGGCGTAGAAAAACGTGCCTGCTGTACGGCAGGATACAAAGCCATATGGCACAAGCGCGACGGTTATCCGAGCGACGACTTTTACGCAGAGCTTGGACTTAAAAGCTTCGTGGACGAGAAACTGTCCAGAGATATCTACCCAATGGGCACAAAAGCCGGCGAGATCACACCGCAGGCAGCTAAAATTACTGGGCTTACATCAGGCACTGCTGTGGCGGTGGGCAATGTGGACGCACACGTGGCCGTGCCCGCCCTGGGCATAACGCAGCCCGGTAAAATGCTGATGATCATGGGCACGTCAACATGCCATATATTGCTTGGAGAAAATGAGCAGGCAGTGCCCGGTATGTGCGGTGTTGTCGAAGACGGTGTGCTGTCCGGGTTTTACGGTTACGAAGCAGGCCAGTCGTGTGTGGGTGACCACTTTGCATGGTTTGTCGACAACTGCTGCCCCGAAGAATACAGACAAGAAGCCAAAGACAAAAACGTCAGCATCCATGAACTAATGGCACAAAAAGCAGATCAACTCACACCTGGAGAATCAGGCCTTGTCGCACTCGATTGGTGGAACGGCAACCGCAGTATATTGGTCGATGTGGATTTGACTGGCCTAATCCTTGGCATGACGCTGCTAACCAGACCCGAAGAAATATACCGTGCTTTGATCGAAGCCACAGCCTATGGCACTCGTATGATCATCGAAACCTTTGAGAAAAGCGGAATAGCCATCGACGAGCTCTATGCGTGCGGCGGCATCGCAGAAAAGGATCCGGTCACCATGCAGATCTACGCAAATGTGACAAAAAGAGAAATCAAAATATCGGCCTCTCCGCAGGCACCCGCGCTGGGTGCCTCCATGTTCGGCGCAGTGGCCGCAGGCTGTGCAAGAGGCGGGTATGATACCATCACTGAGGTGGCGCAAAAACACGGAAAAATCAAGGATAACACCTATAAACCTAACGCACTTAGTGCTGCGGTGTACGATAAGCTTTTTGCAGAGTATGTCGAACTACACGATTACTTTGGCAGGCAAAACGATGTGATGAAACGTCTAAAAAATATTGCCAGGGAACGGAGACAATAATATGACACATAAATTTTGGTTTCTAGTGGGCAGTCAGCACCTTTACGGCCCCGAAGTGCTCAAAGAAGTAGAAGCGCACGCTAAGACTATGACCGAAGGTCTTGAGACAGACAGCTCTATACCGTTTGAAGTGGTGTTCAAAGGTGTGGTAACCACGCCCGAAGAAGCCAGGCAGGTGTGCATAGATGCTAACACCGACAGTGGCTGCAGCGGTGTGATAGCGTGGATGCATACGTTTTCGCCAAGTAAAATGTGGATTGGCGGTCTTTCGCTGCTCAATAAACCATACCTGCATATCAATACACAGTTTAACAGAAATCTGCCGTTTGAATCCATCGATATGAACTTTATGAACACAAACCAGTCTGCACACGGCGATCGTGAACATGGATTTATTACTGCGCGGTTGAGGATGAAGCGTAAGGTCATCTGCGGATACTGGGAGGATGCGGATTTCCGCAGTCGTATCGGAAGCTGGATGCGCAGCGCGGTGGGTGCCATGTACAGCCGCAGCCTTAAGGTGATGCGGTTTGGCGACAACATGCGCTACGTGGCCGTTACCGAAGGTGACAAGGTGCAGGCCGAGAAAGATTTGGGATGGAGCGTCAACACATATGCAGTGGGCAGCCTGGCCGAGCGTGTCAGTGCGGTTACTTCTGCACAAACAGACGACAAGGTAGCAGAGTACAAAGAAAAATATGAGCTTAACACCAATAATCTTGAAGCAGTAGGGTATCAGGCGAAGCTAGAGGTCGCGCTGGAGGCCATGCTTGCAGAAGGCGGTTTTACGGCCTTTACCAACTCTTTCGAAGATCTATACGGTTTGGAGCAACTGTCCGGCCTCGCGACACAAAACCTGATGAGCAAAGGATACGGGTTCGGCGCAGAAGGAGACTGGAAAACCGCTGCTCTCGTCGCGGTGATGACCACCATGTCTCAGGGGATGGACAAAAGTCTCTCGTTTATCGAAGACTATACATACCACTTTGAACAAGGCAACGAAGCGGTGCTGGGGGCACATATGCTTGAAATTTCACCGGCCATTGCACAGGCAAAACCGCGTATCGAGGTGCACCCGCTCGGTATAGGTGGCAAGAGCGATCCAGCCCGGCTGGTGTTCGACGGTAAATCGGGAGATGCCATACTGGTTACCCTCATCGACATGGGTGGACGGTTCCGAATGATAGTACACGATATCAAGGCCATCGAGCCGATGCAAAAGATGCCCAATCTGCCAGTAGCAGGCGTGATGTGGCGGCCGATGCCGAATATGATCACGGGCAACGAAGCGTGGATACTCTCCGGCGGCACGCACCACAGCGTTATATCGTATGACTTAAATGCCGAGATGATGCGTGATTTCGCTGAGATCATGGGACTTGAGTTCATACATATCAACGCAAATACAACGATACCTGAGTTGCGTGATAAACTCGCACTCGGTGATATCGTATGGAATAGGTGATGACATGCTTGAATCGTTAAAGCAGGAAGTACTCAAAGCCAATCTTGATCTTGTCAAACACGAATTGGTACTTTTGACATGGGGGAACGTGAGCGCATACGATTCACTAACGGGCTACGTGGTGATTAAGCCGAGCGGTGTGGCGTATGATGTGATGAAAGCGGACGACATGGTGGTGGTAGACCTTGAAGGCAAAAGGGTCGAGGGTGCCTTGAACCCGTCATCGGACACACTTACGCACATTGAGCTCTACAAGAATTTTGACGGCGTCAATTCGGTGGTCCATACCCATTCGCGCTGGGCGACTATATGGGCGCAGGCATGCATGGACATACCAGTGTTGGGCACGACGCATGCTGACAGTTTTTACGGTGGCATACCATGTACGAGCCTGTTAAGCGACGCGCAGATACAGGGTGAGTATGAGAAGGAAACTGGCAGCGTGATCATCCAGACATTCAAGCAAAGATCTGTTTCCCCTCTTGAGGTGGGCGCTGTGATTGTAGCTAATCACGGGCCTTTCACATGGGGTATGAGCTGTGAAAAAGCGGTGGAAAACGCCGTAGTGATGGAGTATGCAGCACAGATGGCGTATGCGACATTGCGACTGAATCCCGAGGCATCAATGCCTCGCACGCTGCTTGATAAGCATTATCTACGTAAACACGGTGACAGTGCTTATTACGGACAGTAAAACAATCGCGCGCAATAAAGCATTAGGATTGTCAAAAACCACCGCTGCGCCAAAGTACCTTGCGCGCAGCGGTTTATATTTTTAACAGTTTTCTATCGACTATTCTTCTACGCCAAATGCTTATAACGGTTATATTTAGTTAGTTGTCAGGCTTATGAATGAGGATATGCAGAAGGAAAAGAGTGACATGAACCAAGCTCTTGACGTACTATTACATACCTTGCCGATCATCTTTCTTATTGCCTTAGGGACTGTGACAAGGCACGCACGGCTCATCTCGCCTGAGGCGCTGGAAGACATCAAAAAGATAATCGTCTATATTTCTTTGCCAGCGATGCTCTTTTTAACATTTGCTTCTACAACGCTGGTTCTAAGCCATTTGGTCATTATTGCTGTTATGATCGCGCTGTGTAGCATGATGCTGCTTGCGGGAATTCGCGTCTTTTATCGTTTAAGCCCTGATAATCCGATATTTCCGGGACTTTTTTCCGGATACGAGGCCGGAATGATGGGTTATGCATTATTCGCAACTTTTTTTGGCGCCTCAGAGCTTTATGCTTTCGCGATCGTTGATCTAGGACAGGTTGTATTTGTTTTTTTAATTCTAACGATGTTTTTACATAAAAGAACAGGCGATCAGGCGAGTTTAAAAAAGCTCGCTAAAAAATTCTTTCTCTCGCCGGTTATTTTAGCGATCATTGTCGGTATATTCTTAAGTGTAACCAGCCTGTATCAAAGGTCTTTAGACTTGCGTATCTCAGACGCTTTTATTCGCACTCTTGAGCTTGCGGGCGCGCTGACACAACCCCTGATTTGTATAGTGATTGGGTATGAGCTAAAGCTTAAAGCCAAAAATATGAAAACAGCTCTGTTCACTGTGGCGTTGCGCTTGTCTGTCATGGTAACGCTGGCATGGCTGATCGCGACATTTGTTTTTATTCGTATGCTTAATCTGGATCCGATCTTTACCACGGCTCTTTATGCAATGCTCATATTGCCACCACCGTTTGTTTTGCCTATCTTCGCACAAAAAGCCGATCCGAAGCATCGCGCGCAAATATCGGATATATTATCGCTGCACGTCATCGGATCACTTCTGGCATATATGGTGATGGTTTATATCGTCTGACCAACATAAACGCCAGGATGCATGTATCCACAGAACATCAAGTACCGCCAAAATCAGCAGGCTTCGGGATGCTCGTTGGTGCAATTAATGTTTTGGGACCCACTCATCTTGATAGATATTGTTCCCTTAAAGATGCGCTTCCCTCAGCTTAAAAACATCGATACTCCTAACAAGTCCCTAATCCTGGGACGATAAGTCTCAATATTATAGAATCCTGGTACATTCACCCGCTTCTTACCGGCTAGCACCATGTCCACCGGCACCGTGGTATACTTGCCTGCATGCAGTGCCACCATTTTGCCGTAATCATTGCAATTAATCAACTGCACTGCAAGATGCCCGAAGGAAACAGCCACCATCCGATCCAGCGAGTCGGGAGAGCCTGATCGCATCAGATAGGCCAGCTGCTGATACATCGTATCCTCGCCGGTCCGCTTTTTAATCTCATCACATACAATGGCCCCGATGCCGCCCAGTTTACGGTGACCGTATGCGTCAGCCTCGCCCGACTCAACTACGTCTCCGCCTACCATGTGCGCCCCTTCGGAGATGGTCATAATGGCATAATGGGAGGGGTTGTTGCGCTTATCTTCCTGTAAAAAACGGCACAATCTATCGATATCGAAGGGCACTTCAGAGATTATAGCTCGGTCAACATAGGCCAGATATGCGGTAATCAGACTTGTTTCACCAGAATTACGGCCAAACAGTTCGACAACTCCAATACGCTCGTGAGAGCCGACCGCGGTGCGCATGTTGGTAATGAAGTCAACGCTGCGGGTGATGGCCGTAGAAAACCCGATGCAGTATTCCGTACCGAACACATCGTTATCCATCGTTTTGGGGATGGTCACCACTGGAATACCCTCTTTGTGCAGCCGCACGCTGTAGCTGAGGGTATCGTCTCCGCCGATGGTCACCAGGACATCAATCTTCAGGTGCTCGAAAACCTGCTTGATGTGCTCAGTGAAATCCATGGTACCTTGATCGTCAACTCTCTGTCCCAGATTAGAATTTTTCAAGAAATCGGGAGTACCTTTATCCACCACTCTTTGCGGGTTGGTCCGCGAAGTGTGCAGAAAAGTGCCCCCCGTTCGGTCGATGGTCCGGACGTCTAAATAACTCAATTCTTTTACGCAAGCAGGATGGGAAGACGGTTCATCGAGGTTGTAATTCAATAACCCGGCCCAGCCTCGGCGGATCCCGATTACACGATAATTGTTTTCCAGCGCACTCATCACCAGCGCCTTCATGCATGGGTTCAACCCCGGTACATCACCGCCTCCGGTCAGCAAGCCGATTGTTTTTTTTACCATTGGGCACCTCCTGTTAACCTTAAAAATAATTATACATGTACTATCTTACAGAATTACCTGGTTAATCCTCTTCATGAAGCCGGTTCATAACTTCACCGGGAAACATCAAATACCGTCCTACGGGCTGTGTTCTTTTTTTACTTCAAGATGGCTCCCCGGGAAGCCTCTTCCGCCAAGGCTTGAAACTTGCTCAAAACTCCCCGGGGGGGCTGCGCCGTTTCTAAATTGTGAGGCGTGCGGCGAGCCAAATCCTCCGGTGCTACCTCCAGTTCCAGGCGCCTTCCGGGAATATCCACCAAAATAGAGTCTCCAGGCTGCACCAGGGCGATAGGTCCGGCGGCAGCAGCTTCCGGGCAAACGTGGCCCACGCAAAGTCCCCGTGAAGAACCGGAAAAGCGGCCGTCGGTTATAACCGCAGCCCGCGTCTCCATACCCGCCAGAATGGAACTGAGCATATGCATTTCCCGCATGCCGGGGCCTCCCCGGGGGCCCTCATTGCGAACAACCACTATATCCCCGGGCTTAATCCGTCCCGCCAGGGCGGCTTCCACCGCCGCTTCCATCTTCTCAAATGGGCGGGCGGGTCCCCGCATCACCATTTGCGAATCATCAACGGCCGCCACCTTGACCACAGCACCTGCAGGAGCCAGGCTGCCGTAAAGTACTGCCAGCCCTCCCCACTTGCTTAAAGGTTGCTCCAGCGAGCGAATAACCTTGACCGGCCTGGAAATGGAGGCTGCCTGCTGCTGCTCTTGCCAAACCTTAATGCGCTCAGCCAGGGTATAACCCTCTACCGTGCTCACACCGGTATGCAGCAGTGGCGACAGTTCAGCTATAAGCGCAGGCACTCCCCCTTCCCTGTAAAAATCAGGCAGAGGATAAGCACCTCCCGGCAGCAGGTCGCATAGGTGAGGTACGGCAACGGCTGCCCGGTCAAAATCTTTCAGGGAGAGTTCTACCGATGCTTCCCGGGCCAGGGCCAACAAGTGCAGCACACTGTTGGTGGAACCTCCCAGTGCCATATCCACGGCCACGGCATTGAGTAAGGCTTCCCGGGTAACTATACAGCGTGCTGTCAACCCCTCTTTCACCAAGGCCACGCTTCGTTCTCCGGAACTGCGGGCCAGGCGCAGCTTGTAGGCGCTGCGAGCGGGAGAAGCTCCCATGCCGGGTAAGGCAATTCCCAGGGCTTCTCCCAGACAGGACATGGTGTTTGCGGTGCCCAGCATGGCGCAGGTACCGGCGCCGGGGATGGCCGCCTCCTCCACTGCACCCAGCTCAGCCGGGGTAAGTTGTTCAGCCTTGGCCTTACCCACGAATTCCCGCATACTGCTCAAGGTTATATGTTTATATGGGCCCCATTCTCCCGCAGCCATGCATCCCGAGGTAACCAGTATGGCAGGTATATCCAGCCGTAATGCCGCCATAAGCTGCCCGGGCACCACCTTGTCACAGCCACAGATAAGGACCAGGCCGTCCAGACAGTGGGCGCGAGCCATGATTTCCACAGTATCGGCGATATTTTCACGGCTGGGCAGGGAATAGTTCATACCAGCATGACCCTGGGCAAGGCCGTCGCAAACGGCGCAGGTGTGAAACTCCCGGGGCACGCCCCCCGCACTGCAAATGCCTTCCCTGACCACCTGGCTTAGCTCTCCAAGGTGCATATGCCCGGGAACAATATCCGTCCAGGAATTAACCACCCCGATAATAGGCTTGCCGAAATCTTCTCGTCGCAGCCCCAGGCCGTGGAGTAGAGAACGGTGGGCCGACCTTTCCAGGCCGCTGGTAATAGCGCTGCTGTTAAGTTCAGATTTAGTCACAGTGATTCTCCTTGTTTTTTGTGCTGCCCGGGGTGGAACCGCGGCCGAGCTTAACCAGGTAGACCTGCTCTTCCTTGCATGCTGCTTCCTGTACCGCCAGGCTGATTTTCAATACATGCCCCCCGGCGGTGCCATTAAGGCGGGGCGCTCCTCCATTACCCCCGGTACCTGCCAAGAGGTTATTGTGACTGCAACTGCAGCCGTTGCTTTAATTCTGCTTTACAAAGCGAGAGCGCCAGCTCGCATCTCTGCGTTGCCTGGCTTTCGCAATATGTTTTGGCCGAATACTTGCTCATCTTCGTTTTTTAATCAATATATTTTGGACCTGGTTAACCAGGTTGTCTGCGGTCATTCCGAATTGTTCTTTAAGATATTCCAGGGGACCGACTTCACCGAAACGATCTTGACTGCCCACCCGGATTAACGGGACGGGGCAGTTTTCAGACAGCACCTCGGCCACCGCCGATCCGAGGCCGTTGATAATATTGTGATTTTCTGCAGTAACTATGGCGCCGGTTTCCTCTGCGCACCGTATGATCAGCTCTTTATCTATGGGCTTCAAGGTAAAAATATTGACCACCCTGGCGTGAACACCCTGCCGGGCCAGCTCTTCCGCCGCCGTCAGGGCTTCAGAAACAAGAATTCCCGTTGCTATGATGGTGACATCAATTCCATCTCTCAAAACAATGCCTTTTCCGATGGAAAATTGCGTACCTTCCCGGTAAACCTTGACCGCATTTTTCCTCAAGAGCCTGACGTAAAAGTTGCCGTATGGTTCCACTATTTGTTGGATAATATCCCTTAACATAACCGAATCGACGGGCTCGATCACGGTCATAGAGGGGACACTTCGCATAGCGCCCATATCCTCGAGGGACATGTGCGTGCCACCATTAAACGCCGCGGTGATGCCGGGGTCGCTGCCGATAATCCGTACATTCAACCTAGCATAGGCGGCAGACAGGAAAACCTGGTCAAAACACCTCCTGGTGGAAAAAACCCCAAAACTGTGGGCATAAGGTATTTTACCGGTCGCCGAGAGCCCGGCGGCAATGCCGATCATGTTTGCCTCCTGCACCCCGCAGTTATAGGTGCGATCCGGATAGGCTTTAAAAAAAGGAAGAATCCCCATGGACTTCATCAAGTCGGCATCTAAAACCACAATTCGTTCATCAGCGGCGGCCAATTCTATGAGAGTATTGCAGTAAACAGCACGCATCATTTCCTCTTCCGGAACCATTTTTTCCGGCGGTATAATTGATATAGTTGACATCTGGAACCCACCATCCTTTGTTGATTTACTGGATTATGCTAAAGAGCTGCCAGTTGTTCCCGGGCACAAGCAATCGCTTCATCGATTAAGTCATCGCTAAAAGTCATGTGGTGATTGTCAACGACATTTTCGGCAAAAGAACAGCCCTTTCCCTTGGCCGTATGCAGTACAATCACCGAAGGCCTGCCTGCTGCGGTATTTTTAGCCTTTTCAACGGCATTGAAGATCATCCGCACGTCGTGTCCATCGACTTCTTGGGTATACCAACCGAAGCAACTAAATTTTCCGGCCAAATCTCCCAGGTCAAGGATGTCCTTGGTATAACCATCAAGCTGCTGTTTATTATAATCAATAAATGCAATCAGGTTGCCCAACTTATGATGGGCTGCAAAAAGCACGCCTTCCCAGATCTGTCCTTCATTGCATTCGCCGTCGCCCAAGATCAAATAAGTATAGCTGTCCTTATGGTCCATCCGGTTTCCCAACGTGACACCGATGGCGGTTGATATGCCCTGGCCCAATGAACCAGTGCTCATATCTACCCCGGGAGTCAAATTGCGGTCGCAATGGCTGGGCAAAGTGGTTGCCGGTTGATTCAAGGTTTTCAGTCTTTCAAGGGGGAAAAAGCCCTTTAGCGCCAGGGTGGCATAAAGACTGGGCCCGGCATGACCTTTTGACAGCACCAACCAATCCCGCTGGTCCCAGCTGGGATTTTCCGGATCATATTTCATTACTTCACCATACAGTACAGCCAATACTTCTACGATAGACATGGCACCTCCCACATGGCCAAAACCCAGATGTTTAAACTCTTTTAAGGTTTCCAGCCTGATTTGCACAGCGAATTTCTCTAGCCTTATTCCTTTGTCATGGTCAAGCATCATCCTGTACAACCCCTTACATAAATTATTTAGTTCATTTGGAGCAGGAGCGATAAAGACTGATTCTGGCCGAAATCGCTCCTGTCGCACTTGAGCCAACACCAGGATGCATTGTTAAAACATTGGTAACTGCTCAGGCTGATTTCTCAGCCACTAAGCATTTTGTTCTTTGAAAACCGAAAAAACACTAAAACTCTGGAATAAAGGGTTTGCCGTGGAAGACATCGCTAATGGCTGAGAAAGCCGATAGCGAATTCTTTCTGGCAGTAGAGATGTAACCGCGGATGCGGCAGAACATATCCGCTCCTTTTGCGCTGCGGAAAACACCGGAGATTTTCTGCCTTAGCTTAACCATCCGTAGATCTCTTTCCGCCTGATTATTATCAAAATCAACACGGTAATCTTCCATGAAGGCTAAGACCTCATGGCGGTGCTCGCTAAGCCGCTTTAACATGTTCCTGGCCTTACCCTGCTTGGGTCGGCCTCTTTTCTTCACCGGTTCAGGTGGTGGGTTGGCCAAATAGCCTGCAGCGACGATGTGATCGTAGCGCTTTTTAAAGGAATCCTTTTCTTCAGTGCTTAACAGGCGCGGCTT
>CAYGHB010000011.1:0-16489 GCA_964349375.1 uncultured Syntrophomonadaceae bacterium
GCATCAAATAAAGCAATGCCGCCACCATACCATATAGCTGCGTTTCTCATTATTTCATTTTCTTCAATCAGCGGATCGGCAAACCAAACCGCTATTCCTCCACCACTAGTTGAACTGTTAGCTTCTATGAAATTACCTTTGATCAGCGGTGAGGATTCAAAGTCAACAAGGATTGCTCCGCCAAGATAATTTGCAGTATTTCCCTTAAATAAGTTGCCCTCGATAACCGGGCTAGATTTCCAGACAGTGATTCCCCCACCGTTAAAAGCCCTGTTATCTTCAAAAGTATTGTTTTTAATCAGCGGACCTGAATTTTCCTGGACCGCAATACCTCCTCCGTCTACGTCTGCCTGGTTATTTCTGATAGAATTATTTATGATGGTCGGTGAGCTTCCACCTTTAATCAATATACCCCCGCCGTAATAACCCTCATTGATGCTAACTTCACCCTGATATTCCTGAGTTATTGCCAATTCGGTCCCGACACCGCCTGTTATGGTAAAACCCTGCAAAACGGCTTTAGAACTTTCCCCGTTTTGAAAGGTAACCACAGAACCTCTGCGGCGGCCGTCAATAATGGTAGCAGCAACCACCTCAGGATCCTCAGGCTTTGTGCTGCGGATAGTAATATTTTTACCCAAAAAATCGATTCGCTCATAATAAACTCCCGGCGCAACAACAATGACAGCGCCATCTGAAGCAGCATCGATCGCCGCTTGTATTGTCTGGTACTTCTCCGGTACAGCATACCGTGATTGCGAAATTTGAGTGAACCCATAAAAACCGAGAGCTGCAATAATCAGCAGTCCAACTGCAATACCCAGTAGTTTAATAAAACGGCGTTTATTTCCGTTTTCTTTTGACATGATAATAACTCCCTTCATGGTTGACATTAAGAGAAAGACTATTTATTCAAATACTTGCCCTATTCTTTGAAAATATCATCAGGATTATTCCCCAGATAGACATTATCATCAGGGTCGCTGATTTCTAAGGTTGAGTCATTGTTAATCCACATTGCCCCTCCACCACCAGCAGCGTTAGCAGAGTTATTCTCGAAATTATTTCTGATAAAAATGGGCGCCGAGTCATAAACAGCGACCGCCCCTCCTAAAAATTCAGATGAATTATCCCTGAAGATGTTACTCTCAAAAGTTGGTGAAGAACCAACCAGGTACAAACCTCCGCCAGCACGGTAGGCCAGGTTGCTATCGAATGTGTTTCCGGTTAGTCGCAGGTTCGGATCAAGGATAAAGACGATAATCATCCCACCGCCGTTTTCAGCCTGGTTACCAATGATCGTGTTATCTTCAATAAGCGGTTGAGATTCTTCAATAAACAAACCGCCACCGTTTAATGCAGCAAAATTGCCACCAATAGTATTGTTTTTGATAATGGGCGCAGAATTAAGGGTGATAAAAATCCCGCCACCTAAATTGGCAGCCCGGTTCTCAACAATGGTGTTGTCCGTCAAGGTAGGTTCGGAATTAGACAAAATTGCTAACCCTCCACCCATTTCAGCTGTATTGCCCGCGATAGTATTTCCTTCAAGGATTGGTGAAGATTTCTCAATAAAAACCCCGCCTCCGAGATAAGCCCTGTTGGCAACAATCATGTTTTCCCGGATAACCGGGTTTGAATCGACAATGAACAACCCGGCGCCAAACTCCGCAGAGTTATCTTCAATGGAACATTTTTCAATCAACGGGGTGCTGCCACCGGATATTAAAATTCCCCCGCCCCGGGTGACCGTAAAGCCGCTTAAAACCGTGCCATCACCTTCACCGCTTCTAAAAGACACAACCGGCCCCCTACCGTCTCCATCAATGATGGTCGACGAGACAACCGCTGGATCATCAGGGTCGATACTGCGGACTATGATATTTTTCCCTTTATAATCAATATTTTCCCGGTAAACTCCCATCTGTACCACGATTTCATCGCCGTCCTGCGCGGCATCAATTGCTTCCTGAATGGTCGCGTACTTGTCAGGAACGGTAACGCCTGAACCGCTGAAAGCTGAAAAACCGAAAACAACAGCAGCTATAATCGCCACTGCGGCAACACCGATTAAGATGTATTTCAAACTGCCACCTGATCTTTCTCTGGCAGGTTTGCTTTCTTTCAGCGGTTTTTCTTTCTGTCTAGCCGGCTTTTCCGCTGGTTCCACTTTTTCTTCACTTTTTACCGCCTCGGCGGCAATCACGGCTCCTTTTTCATGTTCTTCCCCGCAGTAAGGGCATGAATCAAATTCTTTCGGATCGTAACTCATACCACACTTTTTACAATCAATCATCATAAAACCCCTCTCGAGCAAGTAATACCTCTCTTATTATACATTATCCGGTATTTCCCTACCAAATATTCAAAAACCGCCTGATCATCTTATCATGTATCAGCAAGCAAGAACAAGGAAATAAAAGGCAGTAAAAAGCAGGCAGATAAAAACCACCGGCCTTAAAAAAATACCGGTGGCGCAATTAGTTGCCTGATCAGGCTATTTTGCCCTAATCGAAGTTAATACCGGCCTGTAATCACCTTCATCGTATGTAAAAACTACCTCTGCTCCGTCTGCAATTCCTTCTACCGAAATGCCGCTGCCCAGGGCAAAAGCCTGAAAATATTCTATCTCAATTGACTGGCCGTCAATCTGTCCGACCAGAGTACCATGCACTAACTCACCTTCCAACGGTTGATCTACGGCCTTAATTGATTCGATCACCGCCCGCAGTCCGCTTTCCCTGTATGTAAAGGCCACCAGCGATCCATCAGCGATTTCCTCCACACTGATCCCCTGGTCGAGAGTAAATGCCCTATTGCGCATAATCTCAACTGATTGGGCATCGATCATGCCAATCAATAACCCTTCGCCAACCAGCAGATCATTTCCGTCACCAACCGGTCCAGCAACTGGTTCAATAGAAAGTAAAAGCTGTCTTTGTCCATCCTGACGGAAGGTAATTAAGACTTCCGTTCCGCTCGCCAAATCATCAACGTTGACCCCTCTGTCAAGGGCGAATACCTGAGTTTTGCCTTCAAATTCAATCTCCACCGAATGGCTGTCGATCTGCCCGATAAAAATACCAGATCCCTCGATAACTTCCTGCGGCAAATCAACAGTTTCCATTGAAAGCAGTAAGGGGCGGCGATCATCGCCATTTTCTATATCCCGGGTATTTGCTTCAGCATAAGTTATTGCTACCCTGGACCCGTCAGCTATACCAAAAACCGTTAGCCCGTCTTTGAGTTTAAAAGCTCTTCTGACCCCTTCGACCTCAATTTCAACCGAATGATTATCGATTTGCCCGATCAGGATTCCTTCAGTTTTAATAACCTGATCCTCTTCAAGACCGGTAGTAACCTGAGCAGGTCTGCAACTAAACGCGATAACGATCAGGAACAGAAGTACAAAAATCATCGAAGCTATTAACCATTTCCTGGTGACCACTATCATCATTCCCCCTCATTGCTTTTCTGATAAGACCGGTGAGGATGGGTATAAGTTCCGGTTAGAAGGTAAAGTCATTATCTAAAGCTTCCTCCTCCGCCGCCAAAGCCTCCACCGCCACCGCCGGAAAAACCGCCCCCGAAACCACCACCGGACGAAAAGCCTCCGGAAGAACTGGCGCTGGAGGTAGACGAAGCGGCAGCAATGGCGCTTGAAGCCGTCCTGGAGGCGCTACTGACCGTATTATTTAGCGATCTGGTCATCGTATTCATATTATTGATAATCAAGGCTGTCTGAGCGGCGTTCATCCGTGACCAGCTGGTCTGATTAAAAGTGGGATCCGCTTCCAGGCGCGGGAAAACGAGGGCCAGTTGATCTATAACCTGTTTAGCCACTCCCAAAACCACCGCATAAACCAGGTAATGCTCCCAGACAACCAGGGAAGGGACAGTTGATCGATCCAGCTTGGAAAAGTGCAGCAGAAACCGTCTGAAAGCGCTCCATTTGGCCTGTTGATCAGCTCCATACGCGGTGTAATAGAGGTTAGGCGACACAAAGAAGAGCAGTAAAGCTCCAACAATTAATGCAGCGCCGAAGAGGTAAAGCTCTCCCCAAATCATAGCTAAAACACCGCCGCTGATCATCAAAAAGGAGGGAAGGCAGCCCAGATTAAAGGCAGCTTTATCCGTAAAAAATTTCTGTCCCTTGCCCAGGCGCTCGACTGTGCTCTTCCACTCATTATAAAATTTGTGAAATTCACGTGGTTTCTTTTTTGCAAAATCCTGAATCTGGCTAAAAGTAATTGATTTTTTTTCGTTTACTACTTTTTCCTCTTCACTCTCAGGGTTAAACTCCTTATAAACCGGTCCAAAAAGAAAATCGCTTACCACTTGATCCACTGAACCTTTAACTTCTTCATTAAGCAGTTCCGTTAATTGAAAATCATCTTTCTTTGCATTACCGGAGCTATCTTCTTTCTGTAGCGGTTCGATCTGCAAGTGTCTGCGGCGGGCCAAATCGAGGATGCCGGCTGCCAGAGATTCGTTCTGGATCTTCTTCTTGTTCCAAAGATAGCCGGCAACCTCGGGTGGATACGCCCCCGGCAGCTCACGGTAATAGTCTCCCTTGTAGGCGTTGCCTTTATTGGCAGCTTTGCGCCACATGCTGAAAAGCCCCAGCCCCACCGGGATGAAGAGCAGCAGAGAATAAAGCGGCTGATAAATTTTTGCCGCTCTGCCGATATTGGACTGTGTTGCCCAGCGTTTTTCTTCCGCAATGATCGAATCCAGCGCTTCTTTACCGCTGAGCCTGGTTGATTCCGAAACCAGCTCACGGGGGAAAGCCACCCGCCCTTCAAGAAATGTCCTGGCCGCCAAAGGTGCCACATACCAGACAATTTTTTCGGGGCTTTTGATCTCCACTTCGCCATGAGCAGGCCCATGGCCCCATGCTAAAACCTCTCCATCTGCTGCCCCTGCAGGTAGAGTAAGGGTTACCCTGACACTGCCGGCCGGAAAATCCCATTCCTCTCCAACAAATTTATAATAAAGCTCCGCCACATCATCATGCACAACAATAGCATCACGAGCGATGTATTCAAGAGTAAAATTTCGCTGCTCGTTATAAGCATCAAAACTCCAGTCAACCATAAAGTAATCTTCACCGAAAACCCTGATCGCATATGTCCCGGGCTCTGAAGTAGGAAACTGATCAACCAGGGTGTAATTATGCGCTCCCTCACGGATCATGACTTCACTGAATAATTCGATCTCGTTGAAGTAAATCTTCTGGTCAGCGCCCCTGAACTGACCATTAAAGTTAATTGTCCGCTGCTCAACAACTTTCAGATCCCCGTTAGGCAAAACTGCCGCGTCGATTTCAACATGGTAAATCTCCAGGGAACGGGCATCAGCGGGAACTGCCGTTGAAAAGATGAACAAAACTGCTGCCAACAACACCATGCTTATTTGAAATATTGGCTTTTCCAGGATTCTAGACATTTTAACTGCCCTCCAGCAGACTGCACAAGACAATCAAAGTTTTTCCAACAAAGCAATTATAACAAAAAAATAAGCGCCCGCCGCGAATCTTTAACACCTTACTAATAAAAACAGGCACTCAGGTTAAAGGGAATTAACCCTCTAAGTCGAAATTATGAGCCATGGAGGATAAAAAGATGACAGAGAAGATTAAGATCGGAGTTAGTTCATGTCTCCTCGGTAACCCTGTCCGCTATGATGGCGGGCACAAGCATGACCGCTACATAACCGATATTCTTGGCCAATACTTTGATTTTATTCCGGTCTGCCCTGAAGTGGAATGTGGACTGCCGGTTCCCCGCGAAACAATGCGCCTGGTTGGCGATCCTGAAAAACCCCGCCTGCTGACTACCAGAACAAAAGTGGATCTGACCGGGCAGATGCAAAAGTTTTGCGACAGAAAGGTTAAAGATTTGGAAACAGCAGAGCTCTGTGGCTTTATCTTTAAAAAAGATTCTCCCAGTTCAGGCCTCTACCGGGTCAAGGTGTACGGGGAGTCAGGCCCGGCACAAAGAACAGGGCGCGGCTTTTTTGCCGCCGCGTTTGCTGATCATTTTCCGCTTATACCGCTTGAAGAGGAAGGGCGCCTCCACGACGCAGCCTTACGTGAAAATTTTATCGAAAGGGTCTTCTGCTACCACCGCTGGAAGGAGTTTTATACCGACGAAGCAGACTACAAGAAACTGATCGGCTTTCATGCCCGTCACAAGCTGCAGTTAATGGCCCACAGCCCAAAAATACTTTCTGCCATGGGCCGGCTTGTGGCAGCGGGTAAAGATTTGCCAGATTCTAAGCTGTTGACATCCTATCATGATTTGCTGATGTCTGCTCTCGTGTATCGGGCAACAGTTAAAAAGAATGTCAACGTCCTCTATCACATCATCGGTTATTTTAAGAAGCTGAACAGTTCTGATGAACAGGCTGAACTGGTTGAGCTGATCGAAAATTATGCCCGGCAGATTGTCCCACTGGTTGTTCCTTTAACCCTGATCAACCATTATGTTCGAAAATACAAGACCTCTTATCTATCCGGTCAAACCTATTTGGAACCGCACCCGGCCGAACTGATGCTACGCAACCATGTTTAAGCCTGCAGATCCATTTTAGACAAGCTATTTTTACTGGATTCGCCTGCAGCTCTTAGTTATGTTATTATTCTGTATAGAAAAACTGGTCCTACAAGGAGTTGCTCTTCGTGACAAGCACGGAACAGGCCTTGTCTGAAAAGTATCTAGGTGCCGGCGATTTTAAAAAGATGTTACTGGGCGCCAACATTTTTTTTGACCGGGAGAAGGAGCGCATTAACGCGCTTAATGTTTTTCCGGTTCCTGACGGCGATACGGGCACCAATATGAGCATGACCCTGCAATCAGCCCTTGATGGTTCGCTCGATTACGAAGGCGAATCGATCGGCGAGTTTTCTGAAATCGTTGCGCATAAAGCGCTGATGGGCGCCCGCGGCAACTCCGGCGTTATTTTGTCACAGATCCTGCGCGGCATCGCCCGCGGTCTGCGGAAAAAGAAAGCGATTACCCCCGGAGAACTGAGCAAAGCTTTTCAGTATGGAGTAGTATACGCCTACAAATCAGTATCAAAACCGGTCGAGGGCACTATCTTAACTGTGGCACGTGAAATGGCCCGCGCCATCAGGGCGGCGGCTCGTAAGGGTGAAAACTTCTACAGCAGCATGGAAGCAGCAATAGTAAGCGGTAAGGAAACCCTGGCAAAAACAACCGAAATGCTGCCTGCCCTTAAAGAAGCAGGCGTGGTAGATGCCGGAGGGCTGGGGCTGCTGGTCTTTCTTGAAGGCTGTCTTTTCGCCCTGAAAAAATCGCTTAATGAACTAATTTCCCACAAAGAAGAAAGCTCTATTGCATTAAAGGATCAGCCTGAATCCTTAAACCTTAGCAGTCCAGAGTTTTTTGATCTGGACTTTCCTTACTGCACCGAAGTGATCATCCGTTCCTCCAGGGGCGATTTCAGTGGTTTAAAGGAAAAGTTGGAACTATTGGGAGATTCTTTGCTGATTGCCGCTGATCATAACCTGGCTAAAGTGCACGTCCACACTGCTGCTCCGGGTTTACTCCTGCAAACTGCTCTTGATTTCGGGAGCTTACATGATATAAAAATCGAAAATATGATTGATCAGCACCATCAGGTCTACAGTGCCAGCAAACCTTTGGAGAAAGCTGTGCTGTTGCCGGGTGCCCTTGACCATCAGGCCGGGGAAGTAGGAATAATTTCAGTATCCTTCGGCGAAGGTTTTCGCGAAATCTTTTTAAGCCTCGGCGCTGAAGAAATAGTTTTCGGCGGGCAAACGATGAACCCCAACGTAGAAGATCTATTAACAGCGGTAGAAAAACTGCCCCGGGAAGCGGCAATAATTCTGCCTAACAACAAGAATATCATCATGGTTGCCCAGCAGGTTAAAACCCTTTCCGCAAAAAAAGTGGAGGTGCTGGAAACCAGATCTATGCCGGAGGGGCTGGCAGCGCTCATTGCCTACAATCCCTCCGCCTCCCTGGATGACAATCTGCAGTCCATGCTTGTCGGTATAAAACGGGTCAATACCGGTCTGCTCACCCATGCCACCAGGGATACGGTAGTCAATGGTAAGCTGATTGAAACCGGTCATTTTTTAGGCCTTGCCGGCGACGAAATAGTCTCAGCCGGTGATGATCTGATGCAAGTGTCGCTCGATCTCGCCGCAAAGCTTACTGCCGATAAAGACGACCTGCTGACTATTTTTTACGGCCAGGGCGTCTCCCGCCAGGAGGCTTCAAAACTGGCAGCCACAATCGGCGAAAGACACCCTGCAGTAGAAGTAGAGCTGCAGTACGGAGGTCAACCGCTCTATTACTACATCTTCTCGGTTGAATAATCCCCTCTTGACAGAAACAGAAATAAATATGATAAATATAACCAGAACACATCTGACGGAGGTTATCTTAGATGAGCAACAAACCAACCCAAAAACCCTTAAACCCCAGGTTCTCGTCCGGCCCCTGCGCCAAAAGGCCGGGCTACAGTGTCGCCAACCTCGAACCAACCCTGCTTGGCCGCTCGCACCGCAGTGCAGCCGGGAAAGCCCGTCTTAAAAAAGCAATTGATAAAACCAGGGAAATACTCGGTTTACCTGATCATTACCTGCTTGGGCTGGTTCCGGGATCAGATACCGGCGCTTTTGAGATGGCCATGTGGAACCTGCTGGGTGCCAGGCCTGTTGACGTTGTCTACTTTGAATCCTTCGGCAAGACATGGGCCGACAATATTACCGGCCAGCTAAAACTCGACGATGTCAACATTTACAAAGCCCCATACGGGGAGCTGCCAGATCTCAGCCTGGTTAGAGAGGATCATGATCTCGTATTTACCTGGAACGGGACCACCAGCGGTGTCAAAGTACCGGATGGGAACTTCATCTCGAACAAGCGCACAGGATTAGCGCTTTGCGATGCAACCTCGGCTGTCTTTGCGATGGACCTGCCCTGGGAGAAGCTTGATGCTGTCACTTTTTCCTGGCAGAAGGTGCTTGGTGGCGAAGCGGCTCACGGCATGCTGATTCTTTCACCGAAAGCGGTACAGCGCCTTGAAAGCTACACACCGCCATGGCCACTGCCGAAAGTATTCCGACTGACCAAGGGCGGCAAATTAATCGCTGATATTTTTGAAGGATCGACCATTAATACCCCGTCCATGCTCTGCCTCGAAGATTATCTCGACGCCTTGGACTGGGCAGAATCGATTGGCGGCCTGCCGGCCTTGATCAAACGCAGTGAAGAAAATTTGGCGCTGGTTGAAGACTGCGTTAAAAAGCATAACTGGATTAATTTCCTGGCAGCCGACCCGCTTGTTCGCTCCAATACCAGTGTCTGCCTCACGCTTGACCTCGATCCCGGGCAGCTAAAAGAGCTGATTAAGCTGCTGGCCGCCGAAGAGGTAGCTTATGATATTGCATCATACCGGGACGCCCCTGGTGGCTTACGCTTCTGGTGTGGCGCGACGGTGGAAAAGAAGGACCTGTCCCTGGCCCTTGAATGGCTCTCCTGGGCTTACGGTCAGGTATCGTAAAATCAGGCTGAATAAAAAAGCTAAAAACCATTTTATAAAAAATATCGATCATCACTCCAGCGCTTTCAGCAAAAGTTCGTTGACCAGCTGCGGGTTGGCTTTTCCCTTGGTTTCTTTCATCACCTGTCCGACCAAGAAGCCTAAAGCCTTGGTTTTTCCGCTGCGGTAATTTTCAACGCTTTCCGGGTGGTCTTCAATCATCTGACTGATGATTTTCTCCAGCTCTCCGTGATCTGAAATCTGGGTCAGATTTTCCTCTTTCACAATTTGGCGGGGACTTTTACCGCCGGTAAAGGATTGATCGAGGATTTCTTTTGCCAGTTTACCGCTAATCAGTCCTTCATCGATCATGTTCAGCAGTTCGGCCATGAAAAAAGGGGTAAAACTGCAGCAGTTCGCTTCGATACCTGCACTGTTCAACTTGGCTGTTAACTCGCCCATAATCCAATTGCCGGCCGCTTTTGGGTTATCGTAATCAGCCAGGCAGGCCTCAAAATAGTCGGCCAGACTGCGGGAAGCAGTCAATATAGCTGCATCATAATCAGGCAAATTGTAAGCTTTTACAAAACGCGCCGCCCGGGCCTCGGCCATCTCCGGTAGGTTTTGGCGGGCTTCTTCCACCTCTTCAGCAGTCAGTTGAATTGGGGCCAGCTCCGGATCGACAAAACAGCGGTAGTCGTGAGCCTGAAGCTTACCGCGCATCACTATCGTTTCCTGGCTGTTTTCCTCCCAGCGCAGGGTCTGAGAAATCACTTCCTTGCCGCTTTTCAAAATAAAGCGCTGTCTTTTAATCTCGTGCTCGAGAGATTTCTCCACCGCTTTAAAAGAGTTCATATTTTTTAACTCTGTCTTGCTGCCAAGAGTATTGCTACCCGCCGGCCTGAGCGATATATTGGCGTCGCAGCGCAAACTGCCTTCCTCCATTTTACAGTCCGAAACACGGGCATACTGAAGAATGCTTTTTAGTTTTTCAAGGTAACGCCTCGCTTCTCCGGATGAGCGAAGATCGGGCTCGGTCACCACTTCGATCAGGGGCACACCGGCCCGGTTATAATCGACCAGCGATGTATCACCGGCCGGTGAGTGCACCAGCTTCCCCGCATCTTCTTCCATATGAACCCGACCGATGCGCACTCTCTTTAATTGGCCATGATCATCCTCAATATCAAGGTAGCCTTTACTGCCAATCGGCACGTGGAACTGCGAGATCTGGTACCCCTTTGACAGATCGGGGTAAAAATAATTTTTTCGGTCAAAATAGCTGAATAGCGCTATCTCGCAATTCAAAGCCAGGGCGGCAGTGAGCGCCTTTTTAACGGCAGCCCCGTTCAACTGCGGCAATATTCCGGGGAAACCAAGACAACCGGGACAGGTATTTACGTTCGGATCTGCTGCAAACCGGTTAGGACAAGAGCAAAAGAGCTTGCTTTCGGTCAGCAACTCGACGTGCACTTCAAGCCCGATTACTGTTTCGTATTCCACCTTAGTTCCCTCCCTCGTCGAGCTCCTGCGAGGCTGAAGCTAAAGCTGGCGCTATTTTTACGGCCGCTGAAAGCAAAAAGGCATCTTCAAAAAGCCTTCCGATCAGCTGAACTCCGACCGGCGCCCCGCCAAGTTCACCGGCAGGCAGGCACAGAGCAGGGTTACCCGTCATGCTGGCCGGAACGGTGTAAAGGTTGTCTTCGTATAGATCGATAAAATCCGGCTCTCCTGAGACCGTAAGCGGCCCTGTCCTGACAGCAGGGAGCAACAAGAGGTCGCACTGATCGAAAGCTGCCTCCAGCTCCAGTCGGACCAGGGTCCAAACTTTTAGGGCCTGCCTGTAGTAACGGTCGTAGCCGCCCTTGCTTAAGAAGCAGGTGCCGAAGATGCTGCGGTTTAATGCCTCCCCGTTAAAGGTAGCTTTTCGCGTTTTACAATAGAGCATTTCAAGATTATCGGCTTCATTTGCTTCTCCGTAGCGAATTCCGTCATAACGGAGCAGGGTCGATGAAGCCTCGGCAGCAGCAATCACCTGGTAAGCCCTTAAGGCTTCCGGCAGGTGCTTCATTTTCACTTCAGCCTTCCTGACGCCCAGGGCTGCAATTTTGTCGAGGGTATCCTGATAGAGATTCCGGTGAAGACCGGAGGCTAAACCGGGAAGCGTTTCTAAGTAACCGACCACGATATCTGAGAGATCATCTAGCTTTTCCCTCCTGACTTTTACTTCCCGACAGGCTGCGGTAGCCGGATCGCGCGGATCGTAGCCGGAAATCACGTTAAGCGCAACCGGAAGATCTTCCGGATAAACAGCAGAGAGGCCAACCCGGCAAAAAGAGCCGCTGTGTAAGGCAAGGCCATACCGGGATACCAGGCCGGCTGAAGGGAGGAAGCCGAAGACTCCGCAATGCGAAGCTCCCTGCCGCAGGGCTCCACCGCTGTCGCTTTCTAGGGCCAGCGAACAAATCCCCGTAGCCAGCGCTGCAGCGCCTGCGCTGCCGGCAATCCTTCCCGGTTCCCGGGGGTTGAGGGTCGGGCCCTGCGGGGAGTCTAAAGTAGTCGACCCAATTCCCATATTATCAATGTTAGTTTTCCCAACAACCACAGCACCGGCTGCGATTAGTTTCTCAACGGCCGCTGCGTTGTAAGGCGGGTAAAAACTTTTAAACTTAAGTGATCCGAGGGTAGTTGGTAAAGCTTTGCAGATAATATCATCTTTGATGGTAAACGGCACACCGGCCAGAGGCAGACAAATCCCGGCCTCGATCTTTTTATCGACTGCTGACGCCTGGTCCAACGCTACTTCGCCGGCGGTGCTGCAAAAAATATTCAGCCTGCTGTCCTGTTCTTCCGCATTTTGCAAAACTTTCTCGATCAGTTCCCGCGCCTTTAGCTCACCCTTGTTTACCTGATCGGCAAGACGTCCGGCGCTTATCGTCGTTGAATCCACTTTATTCCTCCTTCGGCTGCCTCTTATTCGATGATCGGTGGAACAACATAATAGCCACCTTCAAAATTGGCGACACTGTAACCCAGATCTTTCAACTCGCACTGCTCTGCCCTGTCCTCGCGCATAACAATCGGCGCACCGTGGCTAAAAAGAAGCGGTTCGCAAGCGGCACAATCTGCCTCCAGCAGCGGTTCTAGCCACTGCAAAAAAGCATTGAACCGGGTCTGTAGCCTCTTCAGATCATCTTCTTCCAATGCAATTTTTGCAACCTCTGCCGCCCTCATTAACTCTTTCATCATGATGTTATCCATAATGTTCACCGTCTTCCGTCTATCCCTAATTTCCCACATTAAAAACCATTTTCATAACCTCTTCATGGATGGCCAGCGCTGACTGGTCGTGCAGCACAAAACGGATCACCTTCACTTCCCTTAATACCTTTAGCATTTCCTTAACAGTCCTGAAGGCTATTTCGGCAGCAGCCCGCATTGGATAACCAAATGCCCCTGTTGAAATAGAGGGAAAGGCAATCGAGCTAATGCGCCTTTCTTCAGCAAGGTAAAGCGCATTACGGTAGCAATCGGCCAACAGTTTTTCTTCCGGCCGATCAACGCCAAATACAGGTCCGAGGCAGTGAATAACATAGCGATTCGGCAGATTATGCCCCCCGGTTATTACAGCCTCTCCCGGTTTTATCGGAGCCAGCGGCCGACACTCTTCCTCCAGCCCCGGTCCTGCCGCCCTGTGTAGCGCTCCCGCAACCCCACCGCCGAGTTTAAGTTGGGCATTGGCGGCATTTACCACGGCCTGCATATCTTTTTGGGCGGCAATATCACCTGTTACCATTTCAATGGTTACTTCTCCCAGGACAACTTTCATCAGCTGATCCTCCCGCATTATGTTCTTCAGCAGAAAATACGACATCATTGCCTGATAAACCTTTTTTCCTCCATTACTTTAATAGAAAATGGCGGCTATTACGTTCCGTAGATGCCGGAAATAATAACCGCCGCCAGTTTATTTCCTTCCCCGATCTAACAAAGAGGGTGACCTGATAAAAGTTAAAGGGTTATCCTTCTCAGTCGCAGAGAATTGAGGACCACATTAAGAGAACTCAACGCCATAGCCCCTGCACCGATAATCGGGTGCAACAGACCCAGAAAAGCCACCGGAATAGCAATGCCATTGTAGAACCAGGCCCAGAAATAGTTCTGGCGTATCTTCATAAATGTAGCCCGGGAAAGGCGAATGGCCGAGACAACCGAACCGAGGTTACCCCTGACCAGCGTAATGTCGGAAGCCTCGATGGCAATGTCGGTCCCTGTGCCGATGGCAATGCCAACGTTGGCTTGTTTCAAAGCCGGCGCATCATTAATTCCGTCACCCACCATGGCGGTCAGTCCATATTCCTCCTGCAATTTTTTTATCTGATCGACCTTGCCGTCAGGCAGAACCTCTGCTACAACTCTGCTAATCCCGATCTGGCGGGCTATCGCCTCCGCGGTAACCCGGTTATCGCCGGTGATCATCACGGTTATAAGGCCCATATTCTTTAAATGCAAAAGGGCTTCAGCCGCCTCATCTTTTAAAGTGTCGGCAATGGCCACCAGACCGGCCGCCTTTCCATCAACAGCGACGAGAACCACCGTTTTACCTTCTGCTTCGAGTACTGCCATCTGCTCAGGCAATCTGGCCAAATCAATTTCATTTCTCTTCATCATACGTCGGCTGCCTACCAGAACCTCTCTACCGTCAATTGTCCCTGCGACGCCCAGACCGGTGACCGATTCGAAGTTCTTAACAGCTGCCGATTTTACTCCAACTGCTGCTGCTTTTTCAACCAGGGCGGCACCGAGCGGATGTTCGGAAACAGCCTCAACCCCTGCGGCAAAAGAGAGTAGCTCTTCCCCGCTGAAGCCGTTTGCAGGCACCAGGTCTGTTACCAGAGGCTTCCCTCTGGTCAGGGTGCCGGTCTTGTCAAAGGCAATTACTTTTACATCCTTCATGGTTTGAATCGCTTCGCCGCTGCGGATCAAAATACCGTTTTCAGCGCCCAGACCACTGCCAACCATCAGGGCGGTGGGGGTAGCCAAACCGAGGGCACAGGGACAGGAGATCACCAGAACCGCCGTTGCGGCCATAAAGGCTAAAGTCAACGGAGGCGAGCTTAAATTGGCCCACGGCGGATTGAAAAATTCAACAAGGGAGCGGTGAAACTCGGGAAAGAGCAGCCACGAAGAGAAGGCTGCAATAGCCACCACCAAAACTGCGGGCACAAAGTACCCGGTAATCCGGTCGGCGAACTCCTGGATCGGCACTTTAGACCCCTGGGCCTCTTCAACCATTCTGATCACCTGGGCCAGGAAAGTATCTTTACCAACCCTGGAAGCCCTAACCTGCAGGGCGCCCCGGCCGTTAATTGTTGCCCCGATTACCTCACTGCCATCGCTTTTCTCCACCGGTATCGATTCGCCGGTTGCCATCGATTCATCAACGCTGCTGCTGCCGCTGGTTACCACCCCATCCGTGGGAATCTTTTCGCCGGGGCGGATAAGCATCACCATCCCGGGCAGCAGATCTTCTATCGCTATTTCGCGCTCCGTGCCGTCTTCGATTATGCGAGCTGTCTTTGCTTCAAGGGCCAGTAGTTTTTTTATAGCCTGCGAAGCGCGCCCCTTGGCTTTGGCTTCCAGGAACCGCCCCACCAGGTGGAGAGCCATGATACTGGCCGCCATCTCGATGAAGGTAGTCAGTGGAAACCAGAAATTAAGCAAGCTCAGGAAGTACGGAAGCGCCGAGCCTAAAGTAACCAGGGTATCCATGTTGGCGTTGAAGCGTTTAAGCCCTTTTAGGGTTCCCCGGTGTGTCTCCCAGCCGGCAATAAAGATGGCCGGGATTGCCAGCAGCACCGAAATTGAAAAATAACCGGGGATGGGAACAACAAACATATTGATCATCATCAGAACCATGATCGCTCCGGCAAAGGCAACCGCCAGCCACATTCTTCTGGCTGCCTTGATCACCGTTTGCAGATCGCGTTCAACCTCAGGTCCGGAACTTTTCAGTTCTTTTAGTTCGCCGCCGGTTTCAACTACACTGTAGCCGGCGCTTTTTACCAGTTCGATCAGGCCTGCGTGATTTATTTTTTTCCTGTCATACTTGACATGCGCCTTTTCCGTTGCCAGGTTTACAGATGCTTCAATGACTCCTTCTGCATTTTTAAAAGTGCCTTCCAGCCCCATGGCACAGGAGGCACAGTGCATTCCTTCTATGGAGAGAACCTCGTCAACAACTGATGAAAAAGCGTTCTCGGGCGTGCCCTTATATCCGGCATCGCTGACCCTGGTCAGGATCTGATCAACCGTTAGTTTATCAGGATCATATTCCAGGTAAGCCTTTGCAGCGGCAAAATTAACCGTTGCGCCTACAATACCCTCAGTTTCCTGAAGCCCTTTCTCCAAGCCTAGGGCGCAGGAAGCACAGCTCATATCGTCTATCAGTAAGGTGATCTTTTCCATCATAAACAACCTCTTCTCACCCGGCTCGCCTGCCGGACTGTTCTAAAAAATAATATAAGTGTCAATCAATAGCTTCGGCCAGTTTAAGCGTAAGAGGTCAAACTGAAAGCAGCTTCTGCTTTTCTACCAAATCAAGCAGGGTTATACTGCCCAGTTCGTTTCGGATTACATCCTTTAGTCCGATCCACACATCCCGGGTGACACAATGCTCTGCACGGCCGCACAGCTCAATATGGTCAACACAGTCGACCGGGGCGATGGGTCCCTCAACACACTCGACAATTTCAAGCAAAGTGGTACTTTCAGGCGGCCTGGCTAAAATATAGCCTCCCTGGCTTCCTTTCAATGTTTTTACATATCCGCCGACCCGCAACGGAAACATAACCTGCTCCAGGTATTTTAGGGAAATATCCTGGATTGCTGCAATATCTTTAAGCTTAACCGGGCCTTTGCCATACTGAAGTCCAAGTTCAATCAGCGCCCT
>CAYGHB010000012.1:0-15721 GCA_964349375.1 uncultured Syntrophomonadaceae bacterium
TTATGATGCTATTGATGTCACGCAACCCTCGTTACAATAATCCGGGAATGCAGGGAGGAATGGATCACCAGGAAGCGGTAGTTTTGCTCACCGATAGTGCCGGTAAGCTCTCGGTAACGGTAGGAGGCCGCACCTTTGCGCTCTGAAAAGAGGCCGAGCGCAGTAAAATCATCCTGTGCCCAGGCTTTGTCTTTAAGCTCCTCTTCTAAAGCGAAGTTACCTGGTAACCGGGAGATGAATTTTAAGTGATGATTTTTAAGTTTTACCAGGTTATCCTCGGTCACCAGGGCTGAATCGGCGACATAGATCACCTCAGATAGCAGCTCTGGGGTCAGATTCGAAGCCAGTTTTTCAATGAAGTCAAAATTCCAGGCTTTGTCGTTTAAATTGCCGCTTCTTACCTCGGCCGTCACCGGGACTTTATCTTCAGTGACACTTAAGCCGTAGAGAAACTGCTTTAAGTCGGGTCGTTTAGCCTTGCTATGGCCAAAGGTGATGAAAAAATCAGGGTCGGTGGCCTCAAAGTATTCGTAGTCGCCGTGCACCGAGATCGAGGTGGTATCGTTATTAGAGGTACTTTAATGAGATCTGCTCGTGGCAGATGGCCCGCAAGCAGAGTGTAGAGAAGATTTCGTGCGGGCCCCGTTCGGCCATCTTGTCCAGGGCGCGGGCCAGGTTGTAGTCGGTTAAGTCGTCTAAGCTGATGCCCCGGCCGAAAAGATTCTCTATGTCCATCTGTTCGTAAGTTTCGTCGATGCGGTAAAGAGGTCTTTTGCGGCCGAAGATATTGATGATTAAGGCCTTGACCCGCGTGCCTGGCGACATACGGCACTGGACCTGGTCCCAGTGGACCATCTCATCGATTGTCTGGCCGATCTTTAGCTCGTCAAATAAAGCTGAGATTAAAGCAGCCGGACCGCAGTGAAAAATATCGACCATTTTCATCCCTCCCAAATCAATAATACTATGGGCGGGAGAAAAGTACAAGGTAATATATGGCAATCATTGCTTTATTTGTGATTATTTTTTTAATCTGTTAGCCTATTGCATAATTAGACGAAAAGGGAAATTTTGGGGTGTTGAATGCAAGATAATCATCAACAACCCCGCTTATCAAGAGGCCTGGGATTGTGAAGCAAATGGCCGCCTATCCATTGGTATGGCAAACCCGCTTTCGATCAAAGCCCTGGTGGCAGCTTACAATGAAAGCGAGGACTGGTTGAACCAGGCCAATGATTACCTAGACCAGAACATCGACTTTGCAGTCACCTATATTAAAGAAAATATCCCCGGCGCCAGGGTGATATACCCCGAAGGAACATACCTCTTATGGGTTGATTTGACAGCCTATTTTCAGGATCGCAAGGAGCTCGAGCAGTTGATGCTGAACAAAGCTAAGCTGATATTGGATGAAGGCTATTTTTTCGGTGAAGAGGGTATCGGTTTTGAAAGAATTAACGCTGCCTGCCCCCGCAGCATTCCCAGTTAGTGTCTGAAGCGAATGAAAGAAGCGCTGCTGGCAGGGTTATAAAAAGGGATAGTTGTTAAGGTAATCACCTAGATTTTCCCGTCATTCGAAAACACTTTTTAAATCAGCAAACAACTTTGCAGCCGCACGGTGAAGAAGAACTGAATCAAGGCCGCTGATCATCAGGTTAACGCCCATTCCAGCTAATTCTTCAGCCTGGGCTTTATTCGTGGCAAAGCCGGCTGCCAGTTTTCCTTTATTTAAAGTTGTCTTAATCAACTTCCTGACAGCTTCTTTATACTCCGGGTTGTCAAACTGCCCGGCGACACCAAGTGATGCAGAAAGATCATAGGGACCCGTTAATATGCCGTCAATTCCTTCAACGGCCAGTATTTTATCAATATTTATAACCCCGGCTTTCGTTTCCGGCTGCACGAGCAGAATCTGATTTTCATGAACCTGCTTAATATATTGCTCAAGCTCTTGATCAGGCCGGTAATCCATGTTGCCCAGGCCGGGGCCCATTCCCCTGGTTCCCAGAGGTGGATATTTTGAAAATCTGACAAATTGTGCAGCTTGTTCTGCAGACTCAATCATGGGCACAATCACACCGCCGGCACCCATATCCCAAACTTTCATTAAGATCTCTTTATCTGCCTCAGCCACCCGCACTATGGGGAAAAGATCGCACAAACGACAGGTTTGTACAAGTGTTTGTACAGTTTCATAAGAAAATGCCGAATGCTCCATGTCGATAATCAGGCAGTCGTACCCGGTATTTTTATAGATCTGTGGTATAAAGGATTCTCCAAATGCCCAAACCATTGAGCCAATTGCCCGGTAACCGTTGTTTAGCTCTGCCTTTAAATTTTTCAACGTATCACTCCATGTGAATCAATATTATATCGTATGAAAAGCTTGTAAGATCGGTCTTTTTTGTAACCAAGAATTGGCTATTTTGCTGGGATTATCATACTACACCATTTTGCGGCAGGTCAAGCGGGTCTGGATGCAGCTCGGTTTCCGTTAAAGGGGATGCTGGTTTTTTAAGAATTAACATTGCCTGTCCCCGCAGCATCCTCAGCGAATGTCTGAAGCGAATGAAAGAAGCTCTGCTTGCAGAGCTGTAAAGGTCAAAATAGAAAAGCAAGCGCCTTTTAAAGCGCTTGCTTTTTCTGAAACAGTTACCATTTTTATTGATAGTCTTTTATTCTTTTAATCTATTTCCAGCTAAAATTAAAGAACTTGTCGTAGCGCACATTACCATCTTCAATACTCAGGTTATCGGAGTAGGCACGGCTGCCGTTGGGGTAGTAGAGAGGGATGTAGATAACCTCATCTACAAAGACTTCAATGATTTGGGCATAAATTTCTTCACGAACTGCCGGGTCGGTTTCACTGGCAGCAGCTTCAATCATGACATCCAAATCTGGGTTAGAGTAGAAACTCCAGTTGCCTGAAGGACCAATGGCTGAGGTATGCAGTGAGTTGTAGATGATCTCGTCCATATCCTCTGTGCTGGCGGCCCAGCGGACTATGCAGATTTCAAAGTCGCCTTTATTCATAACTTCATCGATCAGCGCGCTGCGTTCCATCTGCATGATTTTTGCATCCAAACCAACAGCGGTAAGGGCGTCCTGCATAACAGTTGCCAAAGCCGGGTAAGGATTTGTCGCATAAGTTTTGATTGTTACTGTTGCACCTTCATAGCCGGCTTCCTGAATCAGGGCCTTTGCAGCTTCCAGGTCGGGAGCAGGCCAGATGCCTGACAGACCGGGGTCGCCAATGGTATTGCCCTGCCTGTTGCCGGGGTAATCTGCTACTGCGCCATAGCCTTCTGAACCAACTAAAACCATGTTGTTCCGGTCAACGGCATAAGCCACTGCCTGGCGCATACGCAGATCAGAGAACATTTCACTTTGAACATTTAGGAAAGAAGCGTAAAGAATGGTTGACGCAAATTCAACCAGGTTTACATTCTGGGCAGCTTCAACATCCTCATAGGATATACCAGGAATGCTGTCAAAATAGGCGTGAATTTCTCCGGTTTGTAAAGCAACAATTGCCGTATTTACATCTGCCAGCACCTTCAGGCGAACTGATTTGACAGCCGGTGCGCCGAGGAAATAATCTTCGTTGGCAGTGTAAAGAATGTATTGGCCCTGAACCCATTCAGTAACTGTATAGGGGCCGGTGCCAACAATAGTGTCAGCGGTTGTTCCATAACTGTCACCAAACTCTTCGTATGCTGCTTTGCTGACAACAACAGCATAATAGGGGTCGGTTAGATACTGAAGGATTCCGATACTGGGTTTCGAAAGCACTAATTCTACAGTATAGGGATCAAGTATGTTAACTTCCGAAACTACACCTCCGTAGACCCACGATGTGTAATCGGAATTCATCAACCCTTCGATAGAGAATTTAACGTCTTCTGCAGTGAACTCTGTGCCGTTTGACCACTTAACTCCCTGACGCAGCTTAAATGTAATAACTGTAGCGTCATCTGAGAATTCAAAACTTTCGGCCAGGCTGGGAATAATATTGCCTTCGGCATCCTTGGTGACCAGTGTGTCATAAACCTGGGCCAAAGAGAATGACTCATAGCCGTTAACACAGGTGAAGAACTCAAAAGTTGATGCGATAGAAGGAATACCGACTACCATTTCAGATGGCACAGCTGGATCATCTGTAATAGTGTCTTCTGAAGGTTGTGTGCAACCAGTCAGCAATAAAGTAAAAACCAATACCAATACTACCAGCATTAAATAACTTTTCTTCATTGATCTCTCTCCTCTTTCGTTTTTTATTATCTCAACAGGTATTCTTGTTTAGGCTACCTGTATAAGAAACATGATACAAAGTGGTTGGGCGATATCTCTTTCAAATCGTAGTCCATATCCTGGCATTCCGGGCGGACTGAAACACAGCGGCTGAAGAAACGGCAGCCGGGCTTGGGGTTAATTGGGTCGGAAACTTCTCCGCGCAGCAATACTTTTTCTTTTTTATCCTGCAGTTTGGGTATAGGGATTGCAGCCAGCAGGGACCTGGTATAAGGGTGGCAGGGATTAATGAAGAGCTCTTTTGCAGGAGCTTTTTCCACGCACTGACCCAGGTACATTACCGCTATTTCATCGGCAATATGCCTGACTACCAGCAAGTCGTGGGTGATAAACATATAGGTCAGATTGATCTCGTCCTGAAGATCCATCAGCAGATTGAGGATCTGAGCCTGAATTGATACATCAAGGGCGGAAACCGGCTCATCACAAACGATAAATTTAGGGTTTAAAGCCAGTGCACGGGCTACTCCGACACGCTGGCGACGGCCGCCATCCATTTCATGAGGGTAGGTACTGACAAAACGTCTCGCTAATCCGACAGTATCCATCAATTCCAAAATTCGTTTTTCACGCTCTTTTTTGTTTGCGCAGGCATGATTCATGATCAGCGGTTCGCCGATGAGTTCAAATACCGACATCCGCGGGTTCAGGCTGGAATAAGGATCCTGGAATATAATCTGCATCTGGGAACGGAGATCCCTCAGCTTATGTTTGCTGTAGTTAAGTATGTTTTCATCTTCAAAGTATACTTCACCCGAAGTTGCCGGGAGCAACCTTAGAATAAGCCTGCCCAGGGTTGATTTACCGCAGCCGGATTCACCAACCACACCCAGGGTGCCGCCACGTGGAATACTGATACTGACTCCATCTACAGCATGGAGCAGGCCGCCGTTTACTTTAAAGTGTTTTTTTAGATCAACTGTTTTGATTAAAGGCTCCATGCGCTAACCCTCCTTGGCATATAAATAGCAGACTATGTAATGACCGTCTTTTTCATAGACAGGCGGCGCATTTTCGCTGCACACCGGAAGGCTGTGCAGGCAGCGTGGTTGAAACGGACAGCCCTTAAATATGGTTGTCGGGTCGGGCATCAGTCCCTGGATTGGCTGCAGGCGGTCACTGTCATCATCAAGCTTGGGAATTGACCCGAACAAGCCTACCGTATAAGGGTGATGAACATCTGTCAAAAAGATTTGTTCCACAGTGCCCTGTTCAACAATTCTGCCTGCATACATGATGGCAACCTTATTGCAGGTTTGGGCTACTATACCCAAATCGTGGGTAATGATAATCATTGCCGTATTCAGCTTTTCTTTCAGTTCATCAATCAGTGATAAAACCTGGGCCTGGATGGTTACATCAAGAGCCGTGGTTGGTTCATCGGCGATCAGCAGTTGCGGTTCGCAGGCTAGGGCGATGGCGATAACCACTCTTTGCTTCATGCCGCCTGAGAACTGGTGTGGGTACTCGTTCTTGCGTTGGGCTTGAATGCCGACCAGGTTGAGCAGTTCGTCTACGCGGGCATCTAAAGCGGTCTTACTTTTGTTATCATAATTGTGCAGTTTAAGTGATTCCAGGATTTGATCACCAACAGTTTTGATCGGGTTGAGTGAAGTCATCGGATCTTGAAAAATCATCGAAATTAAGGCTCCACGGATACGCTGCATTTCCTGGCGACTTTTAAGCAGCAGGTTTTCCCCTTTAAAAAGTATTTCACCACCGGTAATTCTCCCTGTCCTCTCCTGCAGCAAACG
The DNA here is from genome assembly GCA_964349375.1 of uncultured Syntrophomonadaceae bacterium. Classification (GTDB taxonomy): domain Bacteria; phylum Bacillota; class Dethiobacteria; order DTU022; family DTU022; genus UBA993. Next base: position 6,066 of record CAYGHB010000012.1, read on the forward strand.
CATTATCGATAAGGCAGTAGTAGTTTTACCTGCCCCCGTTTCACCGACTATGCCCATAGTTTCCTTCTCAGTGACTGAAAAATTAATGCCGTTTACGGCATAGACTGTAGCTTCATCGGTTTTATAGATCACGCTCAGATCGCGCACTTCCAGCAAGCTGCTCTCGTTGGTTGCATCTGACAATTGTTTCACCTCAGTCCTTCAATCTCGGGTCCAGTGCATCGCGCAAACCATCACCCATCAGGTTAAGCGAAAATGCGGTTATGCCGATAGCCAGGCCAGGGAATAATGCCAGGTGTGGAGCACGCAGCATATAATCTTTACCTTCTGAAAGCATGGCGCCCCATTCCGGCGTAGGAGGCTGTATGCCCATTCCTAAAAAGCTGGTGCTGGCTGCCCATATGATCATTAAGCCTACAGTCATTGTTGCCTGTACAATAATCGGGCCGATAGCATTGGGTAAAACATGTTTTAAGATAATAAATCGGTCGGGCGTCCCGCATGCCCGGGCGGCTTCGATATAATCCTGCCCGATCACGGTTAGAACCGTGGAACGTATTACCCTCGTATACGACGGTACCATAGCGATCATCAGGGCGATCAGCACATTGACCAGGCTTGGCCCCAGGGCCACCACTATTGTTAAAACGAGCAGCATGAAAGGGATGCACAGAATTGTATCAGTGGTGCGCATAATAATAGTATCAATTCTGCCGCCGTAGAAGCCGGCCAGGGAACCGAGCAAACCCCCAACAGTTATCCCTATAGCCACAGCACCGATACCCATCAGCAGGGAGTAGCGTGAGGCATGAAGGATACGGGCTAAAGTATCTCTTCCAAAATTATCTGTGCCGAACAGGTGCTCTGAGGAGGGGGCCTGCAGCCTGTTTTCGTAATTGGTCTGCAGCGACGCTTCGTAAGGAATAAAGAATCCGACGAGCAGCGTGCAGAGCATGATCAGCGTAAAGATGACTAAGCCGACCACCGCTAGCTTGTTTTTACGAAAGCGGTACCAGGTTTCGTTCAGGCGGCTTTTTTTCTTAAACTCAATATTTTCGGTTGTATCTTGACTTTTCATTTGCTATCCCCTCCTAACTGTTGGCTTTTATATAGAGCGCTTTAACTCGCGGATCGATGAAAGCGTAGATAATATCAACAAACAACATGAGAATAATAACCGAAAAAGAAAGGAAAATAGCACACCCGGTTACTACAGGAACATCTTTCATTTGAATGGCGTTTAAAATTAACAAACCTACCCCATTAATTGAGAATACGGTTTCAATAGTGACTACACCGCCTAAAAGTCCCGCAAAATCAGTTCCGGTAATGGTTACTACCGGTAACAACGCGTTTTGTAATGCATGGTCAAAGATTACTACTCTTTCTTTTTGTCCCTTGGCGCGTGCGGTTCGGATATAATCCTGGCGTATTGTTTCCAGCATTGTAGTTCTCGTCAGTCGCAATAAAACCGCAATTTCCGGGCAGGCCAGGGTAATAGCCGGCATCAGGAAGTGTATCCAGGTATCGTAACCGTGAGATGGCAGCCAGCCAAGCTTCAGCGAAAACAAAAGAATGCCCATCATGCCAAGCCAGAAAGAAGGTACAGATGCCAGAATCATGGCTACCGTGGTGCCGACGGCGTCGAAGATGCTGTATTGCTTAATTGCTGACAGCACACCCAGGGGCAAGCCGATAAACAGGGCTATGATAATTGAAAACGAGGCTAGTTTAACTGTCGTCGGAAATCGTCCTAAAACTTCCTGAAAAACCGGACGGCCGGTCCGCCATGAATTACCCAGGTCACCTTTGAAAGCATTAAGAACGTAATCAGCGTAGCGTACTATAAAGGGGCGGTCGAATCCCATTTCTTTAGTCAAAGAGTCAACCGCTTCTTGTGTGGCATTGGTTCCTAAAATAAGGCGGGCAGGATCGCCGGGTGTTAGTTCCATGATGCTGAAGATGATGAAGATAATAGCCAGCATCATGGGTACGAGTATCAGAATTCTCCGGGCAATATATTTTAGCAAGGCTTTCCCTCCCTTTATAACCTATTAAGATTTAACTTACTGCTTAAAATCATCTGCACGCAAGCGCATCAAGCATGACCGCTATTAAGCAGAGTGCGCTCTGCTGCGTGCATGACCCTGTTTATTTCACGACTGAACTCTGGTGGAAGATTGTGTTCGGGCCCCGCAATTAGAAGGTTTTCAACTTTTGCATGCGCATTGGCGGTAATATCTTTCTTGCTTCCGCCGGCCCATTCGCTCCAACTGCCGGTATAAGAGAGTTCAGGGATGAAAATCTCGCCGTCGCGCAGGTGTTTTACCGTGTGATCCTGGGCTAGAAATTCCCCGCCGCCGATCACATCGGCGATAACGTCAAGAGCCAGGGTCTCACTGTTAACAGTAACGCCACGCCCTATCTTGTGCAGGATAGCAAGAATTTCGTTATCAATGACCAGTTGTTCAAGCGAAGCGACACTAAGGTTAGCCAGTGCGCCTGAGCCTGAGAGCATGTTGGCTCCGCTGAGGTAAGGGAGCAGGGCATTGTTCATTTTTTCGAATCCACTTTGGCCGTCATAAGCGCATGATGCAGTAGAGAGCCCATAAACATCGGATATATAGCCGTAACGTTTGGCAATCTGCACGGCTACAGCCCCGGCAATGCCTAAGTCGGGCAGCCCCCAGTTCGAATGGCCGCTTTTCATGTTTGCGAAATTGAGGCGGGCAGCATAGACCAGTGGTGTTTTAGGGTTAATCAGGTAGGCGATCGCTGTAAAAGCGAGGATATTTGCATTCATTTGGGCTAAGGCACCGGCAATTGTCAGCGGGGCGGAAATTCCGGCAATAGGCGCAACAAACATTGCAGAGGGAATACCGGCGCCAATTAAGATCTCCATGCCGTCAGTGATCACTTCAGGGTAGTAAAGTGGGCTTAGTGGTGATATGCCTACAATACCCGGAAATGAAGGGGACTGTTCGGTTTGCGAACCGGCGAATATCCTGAAAAGTTCAACCAGGTAGTAAGCTTCCCCCGGGGAAGTGAACCCAATTCCAAATAGAGGTTTTTCACTGTGGCGCAGCAGGCATTCACACTGCCTGAGCTGGCTGATCGGGGGTGGACTATCCTGCGGGTAGACGAAAGCCGATACCAGGTCAAGGTGATCTAACCTGTTAACAAGGAGGGCAGCGCTTTCTAGATCAGTGTTAATTGCGTTTCTGATTGTCTTCGATTCGGAATCAAATATAAACGGCATTCCGCCGCTGGGGTGAGCAAGTGAAGATTGCTGATCGATAATCAAGTTTCTGCCGGCCGGGCTTTTTAGCATGAAACTGTCGCTTAAACCTCTAAGTGCTGAAGCGATAAGTCTTGGACTAAACCTGACCCGGTCACCGCTTAGGGTACAGCCATAATCCTGAAGCTTTTCTTTCAGGTTTTCTGAATCAATTTTTACCCCAAACTCGGTCAAAATATAAAGGCTTGCTTCATGAATACCATCAATTTCATCGTCATCTAGATGGCAATAATAGCTGCGTTTGACTTTCACATACAGAACCCCTTTTAATGCCGGCCCTTTAAGTCCGGCAGATTTAAATCTTAATTAAGTTAAAATCATGTCATTAAAAGTTTTCGGGTATCGGCTAAATACTCTAGAGCCTTCTGCAATTACCAGTACGTCGTCTTCGATGCGAACTCCACCCAAGCCCGGGATATAAATGCCCGGTTCTACAGTGAAGGTCATCCCTTCTAACAGCGGGTCATCGTTTCGGCAGTGTATCTTAGGTTCTTCGTGGATATTGAGACCAATTCCGTGGCCGGTGCGGTGAATAAAACATTCACCATAGCCAGCTTTTTCTATTACCTGGCGGGCGGCAAAGTCTATCTCTCTAATCCGTACACCCGGTTTGATTTTGCTAATTGCCGCTTCCTGGGCTTCCAGCACAACATTATAAATTGTTTCGAACTGTGGATCCGGCTTGCCGGCAAAAAAGGTGCGCGTGCAATCAGACCAGTAGTGTGCGTAGCAGACACCGAAATCGACCGAAAGTGGTTCGCCCTTTTGTAAAAGCCTGTCTCCTGCGTCACCGTGCGGGTTGGCCGTGTTTGACCCATTTAGAACCTGGATGACGTAAGGGTCGTTTTGTGTTCCATCCAGTTCAGCGATCAAACTGAAAATCTTCGCAAGAATTGCTTTTTCGCTAATTCCCGGTTTAACCTCGGCGGCGATTATCGCGTACACTTGATCACTATAGGTCGCTGCCGTTTGCAGCGCTTCAATCTCTTCACCCGTTTTAAGCATGCGGTGCTTGCTGAGCAGGGTGCCTAGATCCTGGTAATGCAATGCACTGTTTAGGCTCGTGAGTTTGTTGCTCAGGGTAAAAGGAAAGGCATCGAACTCAACACCCAGGCAATCGCTGCTGCCGATTATTTCACCGAGCAGGGTAGCCGGGTCATCTTCGTCGTTGTAACTAACTTTCTCGATTGAACCTTCTAACGGCAGGCTGTTGTGAAGGCTGGGCAGTAAAAACGAATAACTCTTATTTGCCCCATCAAGCACCAGGGCATAGAGTCTCTCGTACTGTGCTATTCTGTTTCCGGTAAGGTAACATATGTTCAGAGGGCTCGTGACCATAGCTTTGCCCGGGCCATTTTCTGCAAGTTGTTCCAGCAGTTTCTCCCGCCTTAAACTATAAACTGAATTCATCAGGCAGTCTCCGTTTCTGTAAAATGACAATAACCCCATTCTAATTTACCATATGGGCTTCTGCAAGACAATTAAAGAGTCAGCACGCGGCCTAAACTATTTTCCAGGGCATTAACAAATACTTTTTTACCGACAACAACATCGCAAACAGCCATGCCGATATTGCTGCAAACGATGAGTTCATCTTTATTATCCCGGCCGCGACATTTGCCGGCCAGAACCTCGCCTGTTTCGCCGGAAATATCGGGCAGGCCGCCCGGGAAGTAGCCCATCGCGGCAAACAGCTCGTGTTCTTCCCTGCTGTCAACCAGGTATTTGTCAGCCCTTTTCAGGGTTATTGGATCAAAGTAGGTATTCAGGTCGCAGGGTAATAAAGTTTGGCCGGCGGTTATCCAGCTATCGTCAATTACAGCCAGTGGCTCAAGCAGAATTATAGTTGCTGAACTCAAGACCTGGCAGCTTTTTGCTACAGATTCAGAGTTTTTGCCGCGCACTATTTCAACATCAATCTGCGGTTGCACTGAATTGATCAGGTTATCCATCGCTGCTTCGTTGATATCGTAGATATAGATTTTTTTCAGGTTTTTGAGAGTGTGAACTATAAAGCGACAATGTTCTACACCCTGAACGCCTGATCCAAACATACCAAATGTTTCGGCATCAGGATGCAGGGCAGCTGCGGCTAGGGCGGTAACAGCCGGAGTGCGCATCGCCGTTATCCAGGTGGCATCCATAAGGGCCAGCGGGCAACCGGTCTGAACATCATTAATAATTAAAAGGCCGGTCGTCTGGGGAAGATTGTATTCAGACGGGTTAGAAGGGTAACATTCAATCCATTTTAAGCCAACTGCATTGTGAACCGGAACATAGGCCGGCATGGCATGATAAAAGACTTCCTTATAGGGGTGGACCCCGATCTTTGCCGGCATTTCATATTCTTTTTTTCCGTGAGCAATCAGGGCTTCCCGGGTTAGGTTGAGAATTGATTCTTCGGTCAGGCCCGTTTGGGTAACTTCGTTTCTAGTCAGGTAAAGAATTTCATGCCCTATGTTAAGCTTTTCAAGTATCCAGTCGCGTTCAACCGTGATATCCATCTACAGCCCTCCCAAGTTATACTATGCTTTGGCAGCTATCTGCCTGATTTTTTCCTGCACTTTTGGGTCAAGCGGTTTTGCCTTGTGCCCTTCAACTATTTCTGTTAACTTTTGACGGGCTAAGTCAGCCAGATCAGGCTGACCTTCGGCTACCCAGAAGTCATAACGGCGCCGGTTAAAAATGGTCGGGAACCACCAGTCTTTCTTAAAGTTTTCGAAAGTATGTTCTTCAGTAATATAGTTGCCACCGGGGCCAACTTTTTCGATCAGATCCACGGCCAGAGTGTGCTTATTGACTTCGATACCCTTGACCATCTGTCTGACCTGGCCAATGACCTCATCACCAATAACCAACTGCAGCAGTGATGTGCTGATTCCCGACTCGATAAAGCCAACATCGTGAATCAGGTTGGCGCCGCTTAAGGCCGCCATCAGGCAGTTGGTGGCGATGTCGATACCCATTTGCTGGTCAACACATTTAGAGTCAGAGCAGCCGGCGGTGCTGAACATGGGAATTCTGTAGTGCTGGGCCATGTTGGTCATTCCGGCTGACAAAAGGTTAAATTCAGGGGCGCCATAGCAGATCTGCGTGGTAGACATATCAAGGATTGTAGTTACACCGCCCATAATGTAAGGCGCACCTTCCCTGGTTAGCTGGTGGACCACAAGGCTGCTGAGGCATTCGGCGTTGGCAATCACTATTGTTCCAGCCAGGGTTGCCGGCGCTGTTGCTCCGGCCAGGGGGGCGGGGGTGTTAATACAGGGAAGCATGTGTTCGGCGAGAAACATGGTTTTTTGAAGAGCATCGATGTCGTGCGTAAGTGGCGAAATTGGTTCCGAGTAAAAGCAGAGAAATGGGTAGTTCTGCAGATCTTGCAAGCTGCCGGAGATCTGCAGTGCCATGTCAAGCATAACCTGGTAATTTTCAGCGTTAAAACCCCAGTGGACAATCGGTTTGGTTGAATTGTTGAGCATAGCCTCAAACATGAATATATCGGCTGTCTCTGTTTTTACATCCCGTGCCGTGCCAAAATCCATCTGGAAATCAATATTGGGCAGGGCATCCATAACAAGTGAGGCACGCCTGGTATCGGCAATCTCAACCAACCTTCGTTCTCCGGTGAACGGGTCAAGCGTATTGTTTACAGTTGGGCCAGGGCCGAAATAGGAGTTGTTGTTTTCCAGAAACATACGCCTTTTCCCTTCACGATCACAGAGCACTACTCTTGAAGGAGCGCTGCGGATACTTTTTTCAACCAGAGCCGGTGGAAACCGGACCCTTGTACCCTCTACATAGGCACCCGCTTTTTTCAGCAGTTCAATCGCCCTGGGATATTTAATCTCTACCCCTACTCTTTCTAAGACCTCAAGGGTTGCTGAATGAATTTCCCGACACTGGTCTTCGGTAAAAACCCGGAAGGACAGACTGGAATTGGTCACGTAATTGCTCCCCGACATAGCGAAACCTCCTGCGCATAAATTTGGATTAGTATAATGATATGACAAGCAATTTGCGTGCCAATTCTGCTTCAGATGTTTCGAATCATGTGCCAGTCTTATTGGCATAAAAATTGCGACATTTTGAAACAGGTTAATATATCAGTTTGAGGAGGGGTTAAGAATGTACTACCAGAATCGGGATATGGGCATTGATTTTATACGGGCCAGAAAAGATCACGCCTGTTACGGGATGGGTTTAGGTATAATGATTCTCGATGACGTTTACCCGGGTTTTCCCGGAGATGTCAGAAATGCCAGTGCTTTTCCTTACCCTATCCAGATAACCGCTCTTTGATCTATTGAGCATTTTCCAGCTCCACCCCACGGTTCGACAGGTACTCAACCAAGCCCTGCTTGGTGGGAAAATGTTTGTTAACCAGTGCAAGATGTTCTTTGATCAGCGCCAGGCTGTGTCCGGTAACCTGGCGAATCAGATTAATCGGTAAGCCGTAATGGTAAAGCACCAAGACCCGGTCAAAAAGCCTTAAATACTGGTCGACCGCTTCCGGGGTATGGAAGATCTTGCGGGCAATCTGCTGAGTGCTCAAGCCCTCGAGCGACATCTCGACCACGATCTTCTTGTGGGTCAGCGTGCGACCCATGTCAAGCACTGTGCCTGCTGTCGGCAGTAGCACCCCGAAATTTTCCTGGTAAGCATTTAAGAATTCCCGTAAGGCAGCCCCGTTTAAGTTTAAGAGCAGTTCGAGATCAAGCATGGTCAAAGCGCCGCCCTGCTGCCAGGTCTCCGTGGTGATTCTTTCAATCTGGGCAATTTTTAAGGCTTTGTAATCACCGCGGTTACTAAACTTTAGGGTTTGTTCATCCAAGCTCAGCAGCGTTAATACCGCGGGTACGAACAGCCTTTTAGCGCCTCTTTTCCGTGATTGAGAGCTGTAGACCAGCCAGACAGCTTGCCCCGGCTTCAACTCTTTAAGACACGGTGAGCACCACCAGCGCACCTGGGCTGCTTTTTCAACCATTGCTTTCGCTAAAGCCGGCTTGACCCCGTAATCGCTGTTTAGCCTTTCGGCCACCGGCTTTAAGAGTGCTTCCGGCAGGCTGACCGTCTCAAGCGTACGGGCCATTAAACTTAAACTGTTTGCATCAAGCGGTTTTTCCGGCAAATATTCTTTGCCACCACGCTTAGAGACCAGCTCTTTCTGGTCGGTCAGATGCCACAGATTTTCAAGGTCAAACTCCGGCTGGGCTGCCTGGCAGACTGTGAGCTGTTCAAACTCTAAGTGCCGGCGCGCAGCGGCGGTCCTGAAGCCGTCAGCTAACTTTTGACCCCAGTGGGCGGTCATCAGCGGAACAGAGGCCGCTGCCCCGTCAAGCTCTAAGAACAGCTCGCCGGGCAGCAGCCTTTTCGTTTCCGTTTCGGCTTCATAGGCCGCTAAGGCCTGGTTGGTCAGGTCAACCACAGCTTCGGCTAAATGCGCGCGAGGTGAGAGCTCAAAGCTTTCAATCAAATAGGACACTTGCACTGTTTTTAACTCTCGGGCCGGAAGGGCAGCGTAGCGGTTTTGCTTACCCGTTCCAGCTTTCATCATTATTACCTCCCGTTTTTTTTTATGTCATCAGATCCATCAACCATTTTGCGGATCCGGGCCATGCGAAAACTGAAATCTACGGTGTTAAAATGCTCATAGAGTTCTAAATACCTGGTCACCACCCGCCGGGACATTGATAGGGCCTGGCGGATTAAGTTTAGCGGCATGCCGCGTTCTTTTAAACAGGTAACGCGGGCGAAATCAAAGATATAGCGCTCGATGCTGTCGTAACTATGGCCGGTTCTTCTTTTAATCTCTGTTTCGGTGTAACCGTCCAAGTAGAGACTGATAACCTTCTCCGAGTGACTTAAAGTTGAGCCCATGTCGGCAACCCGGCCCCGGGTCGGCAAAATGACCTGCTCGTGTTTCTTAATGCTTTTTTGGACCCCGTCGACCGATATGCCTAAAAGGTGGGCCAGGTCGGCTAAGCTTAGCGCCACGCCCTGTTCATAGCTTTGGGTGCAGAGTCGCTCTAATCTTCGCCATTTTAAATCAACAGCGCTGGTGCGGTTGATTAAGGCCCAGTCTGCGGCGCAAACGGTCTTCTTCATCTTCATGCGGCAGGGCCTCTTTTAACGGCTCAATTTTGCCTAAACGCTCTTTAGCAGCAGCACTGTTTTTTAAAGTCTTGTAAACTTCCTGCCAGGCGCTGATAATATATTCCGGAAAACCGGTGTGCAGGGCTAAAGCGCTTTTCTGTTCACTTTCCCGGGTTATTGTTTCCTGGAAATTATGCCACCAGCTGTTCCAGGTCAGTCTGCTGACCGAAAGCTCTGAGCGGATCTGTTTTAGTTCTTCGCCTTC
>CAYGHB010000013.1:0-15592 GCA_964349375.1 uncultured Syntrophomonadaceae bacterium
CTGAAACCGAAAGGAAACTGATCAACCAGTTTCTGCAATACCCTGAAGACTCTGCCGGGAGTCTGATGACCATTGAGTATGTTGATTTGAAAAAAGAGATGACTGCTGAAGAAGCGCTAAAGAAAATTAGGGAAATAGCGCTCGATAAAGAGACAATTTACACCTGCTATGTCACCGATGCCAGCCGCCATTTGGAAGGGATACTATCACTCAGAGATCTTGTAATTGCGTCGCCTGAGGTAAAGATAGAAGAGATCATGAACAGGGAAATGATCTATGCCAACACTCATGACGATAAAGAAGATGTTGCCGAATTAATTAAGAAATATGACCTGCTGGCTATTCCTGTCACTGACAATGAGGGGCGGCTGGTTGGGATCATTACAGTTGATGATATAGTTGATGTTATCGAAGAAGAAAACACTGAGGACTTCCACAAGATGGCCACGGTTGGCAAAATAGACATCAATCTGCTCGATGCCAGCCCACTATTTCTGATCAAGCGCAGATTGCCCTGGTTGTTACTCTTGATCTTTGTCAATATCTTTTCCGGAGCAGGCATAGCTCATTTTGAAGAGGTAATCCAGGCGGTGATTACCCTTATATTTTTTCTTCCGCTGTTAATTGACAGTTCCGGGAATGCCGGTGCGCAGTCGGCAACCTTAATGATCAGAGCTATGGCTGTCGGCGATGTTCGACTGGAAAACTGGTTCAGGCTGTTTAAGAAAGAATTTCTTGTTGCACTTCCCCTGGGGCTTATCATGGGGGCTGCAGTAGCCCTGATTGGCTTCTACCGGGGAGGAATTGATGTGGCCATTGTTGTTGCCTTAGCAATGGTTACGGTTGTGATGGTGGGTAGTATTATCGGTATGTGCCTGCCCTTTATTTTTAGTAAATTAAAATTTGATCCTGCAACAGCGAGTGGTCCTTTGGTTACATCAATCGCTGATATTGCCGGAGTATTAATTTACTTTTCCATAGCGACATGGTATTTAGGTTTTTAGGGGAGACTTAACAATAAACGTAATCGATCGGATGAAGTTTGCAATTGACAATTATTTGTAATATGGGTATTGGACCGAGCTTTAATCCAATATATATACGAATTCTTGTTAAAATAGAGATTCTGGCAGCAAATGCGATGGCCGCACTGGATTTGTACGAAAGATATTAGCTTTAGGTTCATGCCAGGCAGGAGAGGGTTTCATCAATTCCTGTGGTCTGTCGAATTGTATAAAATTTTCCCAGAGGGTGTTGGTATGCAAGCTAATAATAGTGAAGAACAATATTGGAAGATGACTTCTGCCGCCGTCATGCGAAGCCTGAATACAGCCCCAGGCGGGCTTACCAATGCGGATGCAGCGGACAGGTTGATAAAATACGGAGAAAATTCCATTAAGGCAAAGAAGCAGACAACTCCGCTGGCACTACTTCTAAGTCAGTTTAAAAACCCAATCATATTGATTATGATTGTTGCCACGGCAATTTCTGCAGCAACCGGAAGCTGGCTTGATTCCCTGGTTATACTTACAATTGTAATAGGCAGCTCAGTATTAAGTTTTTACCAGGAATATAATGCTGGTAATGCTATTGAGGAGCTGCGCGCCAAGGTTCAGATCACATCTACGGTAATTCGCAACGAAATCCCAATTGAGATTGCTTCAAGCACTATAGTCCCCGGTGATATCGTCCTGCTAAGCGCTGGCAGTCGTATACCTGCAGATGGTTATATCATTGAGAGTCAGAACTTATATGTTAATCAGTCTGTTCTGACCGGCGAATCTTATCCGGTAGAAAAGCGTACCGGGGTTATACCTGGAGATGATAGCCTGGCGGACCGTGTCAACTATGTCTTCATGGGTACAAGCGTTCACAGCGGAACCGCAACGATAGCAGTCGTTAAAACCGGTGCAAAAACTGAATTCGGGCAGATTGCCAGGCAACTGACTCTACGCCCGCCCGAAACTGAGTTTGAACGCGGTGTCCGTCATTTCGGCTACCTGTTGACAGAACTGATGTTGATCCTCACCCTTGCTATATTCGCGATTAATGTAATTTTAAGCAAACCGGCGATTGACTCTTTGCTTTTTTCTGTAGCTCTTGCTGTTGGAATAACCCCGCAACTTTTACCGGCGATCATTAACATTGCCTTATCCAAAGGCTCCCGTGTTATGGCGAAAGAAGGAGTCATCGTTCGGCGCTTAAATGCGATAGAGAATTTTGGCAGTATGGATATTCTATGCACTGACAAAACCGGTACACTTACCGAGGGCGTGGTTCGTTTGGATGGCGCTGTAAATATCGAAGGTCAGAAGTCAGAGTCGGTTTTCCGGTTGGCCTATTTAAATGCCAGTTTGCAAAAAGGATTGGTAAATGCTTTGGATCAGGCAATCACTGCTGACCGTGATCTTGATATCGCAGCAGTTGAAAAGCTTGGAGAAATCCCTTATGACTTTTTCCGAAAAAGGCTGAGCATTATCGTTAGGGAAGGCAAGCAGCATTTGATGATTACCAAGGGAGCCTTAAGCAATATCCTCAGTATCTGCAGCCAGGTTCAACTTGAAAGCAGTGTAAAAGGATTAGATGCAGAGAACCTGAATAGTATAAACAAACTGTTTGCTGCCTGGAGTGATCAGGGGTATCGTGTATTGGGCGTTGCTTTAAAAACGATCGAGTTGCAGGAACGCTATAGCATAGAAGATGAGCGTAATATGACCTTTGTCGGTTTTTTGCTGTTTTATGATCCGCCCAAGACAGATGTTCTCCAAACTGTAGAGGATCTTGCCCAGCATGGGGTTCAACTTAAAATCATAACCGGTGACAACAAGCTGGTAGCCAGACACATTGCCGATACTATAGGTCTGAGCATTCAAGGGGTACTTACCGGCGCTGAACTAAGCAGGTTAACCGATGAAGCGCTATGGAATGTGGTTGAAAAAACCACCCTTTTTGCTGAAGTGGAACCGAACCAGAAGGAACGGATCATTATCGCCTTTAAAAAGAAAAACCATGTAGTCGGCTATTTGGGCGATGGTATAAATGATGCTCCGGCTCTACATGCGGCAGATGTGGGCATATCGGTAAATACGGCTGTTGATGTGGCCAAAGATTCTGCGGACTTTGTCCTAATGGAGCACAGCCTGGCTGTTTTGAAACGCGGGATAGAACTTGGCCGGACAACCTTTGCCAATACGCTTAAATATATCTTCATCACCACCAGCGCCAACTTTGGTAATATGTTCAGCATGGCAGGGGCTTCGTTATTTCTGCCTTTTTTACCCCTGCTTCCCAAACAGATCCTGTTGATTAATTTTATTACTGATTTTCCGGCAATGACAATTTCAGCTGATGCAGTCGATGTTGAAATGATAAAGGTGCCCCGCCGCTGGGATCTCGGTTTTATCCGTAAATTTATGTTTACTTTTGGCTTGATCAGTTCAGTTTTTGACTATCTTACTTTTGCGGTTTTACTAATTTTGTTTAAGGCTCCACAAGCGCTTTTTCAAAGCGGCTGGTTTATTCTTTCAATCCTTACAGAACTTATGGTGCTTTTAGTTATGCGGACCCAAAAGCCATTCTTTAAAAGTAACCCGGCTCCTATACTACTCTATTCAACTATTGGTGTGGGTTTCATAACTATGGCTCTGCCGTACCTGCCGCTGCATAATATTATCAGTATTTACCCGATACCGCCGCTTGTTCTATTAACCCTGTTGGGAATTGCTGCTTTATATATCACAGTTACCGAAATTGCCAAGCATTATTTTTACCGGGCAGTATCTAACTCCAGCAAGATTAAAGCATAAAAAGCATAATTGAAAGGAGGCTCTCGTGAAATAATAATTAGGAAAAATATCTGGCGCTGGTTGTTCTGGTTGTTGGCGGCAGCTTTAATTTGGTTCTTCCTGGGCAAGCAGCTTGACCTCGAAAATATGGCTCAAATATTTCTCCAGGGCCGGGCGATATTCATGATCCTTGCTTTTGGCCTGCAAATAGCTAACCACAGTCTTCGTGCGGTTTTATTTCAACAGGCTTTTAGCGCTGTCAAGGTTCGCAGCCATTTCCGCGATCTTTTCCCCGCTGTATTTAGTGCTTTATTTATGAATATGGTTCCTTCATCCGGTGGTGCTGGTGGGTTTATCTATCTAGTTAATGATGCAAAAAAAAGAGGGCAGTCCGCAGCGGGTGCAACAGCCGGCGCTTTGTTGATCATAACGACTGATTTTATTGCGATTACATTAGTTTCTGGGATTGGTCTGGTCTATCTTTTTACTAAAAATAACCTGCAGGCGTACGAAATAATTGCAGCAATAATCCTGATAGTCATAACTGCTATCCTTACTTCGGTTATGGTTCTCGTGTTTCGCTGGCCGGAACAGCTGCGTAGCACATTGAAATTTATTCAGGTTATGGTAAATCGCACCTTGAAGCTATTGCGTAGCAAGCTCATGGTAACCGACAGTTGGGTTGATCAGCACATACATGAATTTATCATTTCAGCGAAGGCGGCGATGAATGATCAAAACAGATCTCTGGAACTAATCGGGTTGTCGCTGGCGGCACATACGATCAATTTAATATGCTTTTACACCCTTTTCATCGCTTTCAACCAACCGATTGGTTTCGGTCCTCTGGTCGCCGCTTATGCGATGAGCATCCTTTTCGCAACAGTGTCTCCAACACCTCAAGGGCTTGGGATCGTGGAGGGCATTGTACCCCTTGTGCTTGCCCCGCTTGGCGTTCCATTAAGCAAGGCAACAGTGGTAGTCCTTGCTTTCAGGGGTTTATCCATATGGCTTCCCTTGCTCGCCGGTTTTCTGATTATGGTCGGAAGTAAGTTGAAAGTGATATTTAAACCATAACGCGGTCGATTAGAATATGCCCGCGAAGGGATCAACTAATCGACAATAATTCCACTATGATGGAGCAGGCAGAGCATATTGGGGCATCAACAGGAGATACTGAGTAATACTTCCGATAAGCATAAGGTGCTGTCAGGTATTATGTATCAGCAAACTGACGGTTGTGCTAAACAAGTCTACAATTTTAGCACAACCGTCAAAAGGTGAGGCTGATGAGTAACGCCAAAACACTGGAAGAACTGCATCAGGTTGCAATAAATTAATATTTAAAATATAAAAACAGAAAGCCGGCGCCGCCGAACAGGCAACCATAGAGTAACGTCAGCTGTCACACAGACCGGCACCGGCTTAATGAACTGCCTACAGCACTTTCGTTATGCTTTCATTCGCCTCTTTGACGCAAGTGGTCAGCTCTTCGAGCCTTTTCTCCACCCGGATCAGCAGGTAGAGGCTGACCACGATCGGAAAGCCCAGGTTGGCGATGAGAGGCACGAGGTCTTCCATATCACAACCACCTTTCCCGGTTATTGTAACCTTTGCTCTTTAGCAGGAAAGGGCCACCGGCGTTATAATACCGTTGACCCTTTCATTATCTATGCACTGGACGGCCGCTTGCCTTAAGTACTCTTAATCTTAATATTCGGCAAGCACATCAACGTCTCTGGCGACCACTTCGGAGCGGACCTTCGATTCGATATCCCCGCCGCTGGTATCAAAAACGTTGCGCGAGATGACGCTGTCCATCACGGCTTCCACTTCCATGGCCGTAATTTTTGAATCCGGATCGGGCAGGTTGATGGACACGTTTTTGCCCGCGGCATTTTTAAAGATCATACGCAGTGTTTTCTGCATGGTTAGCCTCCTTTCTGCAGTTGGTGGCGCTACCTTACAGCATTAGCTGTTACGGGCGCTTTTACTCCTCCTCGAGATCGTTTTCATCCACCCGGCGGATTGCATCCAGGGTGTGAACTTGCAGGCTGGCCAGCTCTTCGCCAATCTCGAAAAGATCTTCATGATCGGCGGTAGACTTGACGTTGTGCCAGGAGCGGTTCCGGTATACCGGGTTGAAGTTTTCATCCAGGCCGGTATTCAGGCGCAGGGTGAGTCTTGTGCCTAAAGGGATTGCGGTAACTGCCATTTAGATAGCCTCCTTTACTGTGGGATGCTTGCATGGTAAGCGTAACAGCGGCAGGCGTTAAGCAAAAATCGGGGGCGCGCCGCCTCGCGTCACCGGCTGGAGCTGCGCTGCACGGCAATGCGGCCTGCAGCTGTCTCTTCCGCGCCGCAGAGCAGACACTTCTGCCTGCCCTGCGGCTGAGGAAGCCATTTTTTATTTGATTGGCGGCAGGTCGAATGCTTTGATAAAAAGATCCAGCAGGACACACTCGCAGGCGGGCAGCTGGGCCACCAGGGCCTCGCGTTTCAGCCCGCTGAAGAGGACCCGGCGTTCGCGGTGCCTTAAAAAATCCTGACGCACCAGTTCGCCATGTTGCAGACGCTGATTCAGGGTCGATTCAGTGTTTAGGGTTTTTAGCTGCTGCCCGTTTCTAAAAATCACCCGCGATAGCCAGGGCGCGTGGACGGCTGAGTCAAGCTTTTCGATCCTGTTGATTTGCTGCATGCAGATAAAGCCCACGGTAGTTTCACCGGGCAGGATGATTTGGCGCACCTTTGCCGGCAGCAGCACCAGGTTATCGTTTAAGGGCAGCGAGATATGGTGCTTTATTTTAAGCAGAAACCCGCAGTGCCGGCGCAGCGAAACAAGGTCTAAAAAATAGTTGGAGGCGATCTTTTCAAGCAGCCAGGTTACGCTGCGCGGCTCATGATAGTGGCCTTCAAGCGTGAGCACCTCGGCCCTGGCGGCGGCGCTGTAGATCGGGTTGATCGCCAGCAGGCCTTCCTGCAGATATGTTTCGACGTCACTTCGCTTGAAAACGGCAGTCATCAGTGCCAACCCCCAATCATTCCTCGTAATCGGCCAGCGATTCCACCTCTTCAACAAAGAGGCGTACATCTAACTTCTCGACGATGCTGCCACCGGTATAGGTATAGAAGGTGTCGGTAGCGATTATTAAATCCATCAGCGCGTCCACGTCATCCATGTTGACCGGCAGCGCCGGCGGGTTGATCGTAAAACCGACAACGCGGCCATTGCTGTCGCGGAAGCGCATTTTAAGCTGGGTAGTTGTGGTCATCTCTCATTTATGCCCCAAAGTCAGCTGCCGCCGTCATCGACCAGCTCCACGTGCATCACGCGGTAGGCGTTGACCAGCTCGGCGTCAAAGAGCTGGGCAAAGCCCTGGGCCAGGTTGAAAAAGTTGGCGTCGCTGGCGTTGTGCCGGCCGCGGGTGTAGCTGCGGGCCCGCTGGATTCTTAGAGTAGGGTCTTCCGGGTCGGGACCTAAGTCAAAGCGCATCCGTAAAGTATCCTGGTAGTTGATTCGCGTAATAGCCACTGGTTAAAGGGCCTCCTTTCTAAAGTCTGTATGGGTCGATTGTAGCAGGCAGGCCGGGTTTTTAAGAAATATGCCCCGCGGCTGCAGGGCATCTAAATAGTTAAGTAGCATAAATGCGGCCGCGGCAGCCGGGTGCCGCGGTGAGGACAGGCATGGCGGGGCCATATGGCTAAAGTGGATCGGTCTCGGAGCATTCTTCGAGCTCGCAGACCAGGTTTTCCTCTTCCTCAACTTCGATGCGCTTGCTGTAAACCTCCGCCACCGCTTCCGGATTTTCAACAGTTTCGGCGAGATATTTCACCAGGTCGAGCTGCTCCATGCCTTCATCGGTGAGGGCGCGCAGGTTGCTCATGCAGATATTGTGCCGCCTGACCACATCGCTGAACTCGCAAACATCGTGGTCGCGGATCGTCCAGATCCGGGTGCCCCGTTTATCCTTTAAAGGCTTGTTGAAGTGGGAGAGCTCGTGATCGACCAGCGCTACTTTGCCTTCCTCGCTTAAGTTTTTAAAGATCACTTCACTGATAATCAGCACCAGCTCGCAGCCGCTTAAAAAGCGCCAGAGCGGCGGGGCGATCAGCGCTTTGCCGGTAACAGTGCGGCCGCGGCCGCACCACTTTCCGCTGCGGTATACAAAACAGATGCTGGCTTCCACTAGGTGGGGGTGGTGCTCTTTGATCACTTGCCGGGCCAGCTCTTCAACTTCAGACGCCGGAAGGTAACAGTCAATCCCGGTGCGGCTGGGGCAAGCGCTTCGCTCGGGTCGATCGGAAAATCCTATCCTCTGCACTGGTTTTAGCAACCTCCTTACATTATGTTGGTTCGCTGTAGGGGGCGACAAAAGCATCCAGCCCCTGGGTTTTTAGTTTGGCCGCCTCCTGTTCAGCGGTGACGCGGTTACGGTAGCTGCCGGCAACCACCCGGTACCAGACCACTGCCTGCTGGACGGGCACCTCTACCGGTGCAGTGGGCGGCGTTACGCTGACCGGTACCGGTGGCGGGGCTTCGGCCCCGGCGGTTTGCTGCTCTTTTGCCAGCTCGGCGATTACCCGATCAAAGAAGGGGCGGCCCGGGCAGTACCAGCGGTCGACGGAGTCGATTTCAAAGTGGCCGAAGATGTAAGGCCGCCTCAGCGGGATGTTATAGACCTTGCTCCAATGCCTTAGCACCTTAAGGGTTGAGGCCAGCTGCGCCGCTGTCCAGCGGTTCTGGTTCGATCCGGTGCGGGCCAGGCTTAAAGTGTAGAGATTGGGATTAACCCCTGCCTTCAGGAGTGGCCAGGTAGCCTTGTTAATTTTGCCGTGCGAGTAGGCGGCGCTGCCTTCCGGCACCAGCGAAACAACAGTGCCGTCATCCTTAACGATCACGTTGTAGCTGGCGTTTGCCTTCGGGTTCATGATCCAGCTGTAGTTGCTCTGCCAGGCAGCGCCGGTGATATGCAGGCAGATGGCGATCACCTGGTGGCCTTTTCTTCCGACGGACCCTTTCGGGTAGCCGAAGTTCGGGCTGCTGTAAACCTGGTCATAGATCGAAATGGGCAACACACCTGCCTTTTTTAAATTGCTAAAGCATACCTGCCCTTTACTGCCTCTATTGTAAGCCCTGTTACAGCTTATGTAAATTAAGGGTAATTGTAACAGCGTTACACTGACGGGTTTATTTCTTTAATAATCAAATTAATAACGATAATAAAGGTTAATAAATTTAAGAAAACTGGCAATATGATCGGTTTTGTGAAACGGTGTAAGGGTAGTAAAATGAAAAAGTTGACGCTTGAATGATTAGTTTTTGTACGTCGTAAATGCGAAATAATAGAGCAAATAAAAAGGATAGAAGGGGGAATGAAAAGTGGGCAGAGCAGGCGTTGCACCGGCGCAAATTAAAGCGGCTGCGGCAGCTGTGGCTGTAAAACCGGCTGTCAGGAGGCCCCGGGCCGCGGTGGATGTGGACCGGATGGTGACCCTTTACACCGATGGCCGGATGACGCTCCGGCAGGTGGCTAAAGAGGTAGGCGTATCGCACGTAACCGTGGCCCGCCGGATCACCGAGAAAACCGGCCAGCTCAGGTCCTGGCGGCTGCCGGGTGAGTATTAAACAGCACCAACACTTTAAGGGATGGTGAGTTAAGATTAGCGAGCAAAACACCGTAAAATTCGCTGTAGAAAAAGGCTTCTTCTGTTGTGACAACAAAATATTTGCCCTCAACCTGCCACCGATCGAAAAGCTGACCTACTTGGCCATAACTCGCTATGCCGGTTCCAACAACCGGGCCTGGCCAGCCTACGAAACGCTGGCCGATGATGTAAACTGCAGCAGGCGCCGCGTCATCGACGCAGTGGAGCTACTTGAACGCTGCAAGCTGATTGAGAAGAGAAAGCGGGGCAACCGCAGCAACGCTTACCTGGTCTACCCGCCTGATTACTTTAGCGCCGAGAGCGAGACGCAGGCGCTGATTGAAAGCAGACTGCGCCGCGGCAAGGGCGGCCGGGAGCCGAAGGTTAAAGAGACCGCGGGCATAGTCAGCGCCGTCGCCGATCGGGCCAAAGAAGCACCGGCCTTGTACGGGGTAGACGACGCCGCTGATCCAGGTAACGGGGAAGAAGAAACCGGGGTGCACTCAGTTCACCATGAAGAACGTACCGGATCAGTAGCGAATATTTTTTTAGTGAACCCGGTGCACCCTGAGGAAGGTGAACTCAGTTCACCCTCAGAGTGCAGTGAATTCACCCCTGAAGTGAACTCGGTGCACCCGAAAAATAACAAGAAAAATAATGACCTAAAGATCTCTTCTCAGGCAGGCTTAAACTGCCTGCAGGAAACAGGAGAGAGAGACTATACTTATCCTGATTTGAAAGCGGGGGGGAGCGCGGATCTGGCAGGGGAAGCAAACCTTGAGTATTGGGGCCCGGCCAATTCGCCCCCGGTGACCGTAAAGCAGAAGGCGGAGGGAGGGCCGCCGGGTTTTGATCTGCAGGCCACCGCTGATCAGCAAACGGAAGTGCCTTCTGATTTTGACACCGTCAAAATCGCTTTCCAGCGCAAGGGCTACCGGGCCGCCGACCGGCTTGTAAGTGAGCTGCTGCGCGGCTACGAGCTGGTTGCAATAGTGGCGGCAATCGAGAAGACGGACTTTAACGTGGCCAGGAACCCGGCCGTCGTGATCAAGTGGATGCTTTCAACGGGTAGTTACGTCGTGCCGATCGAGCGGAAACTGCAGGCGCCCGCGCCCGAAACGAGAGCGCCTGACCCGGCCGAAGATGCAGCCATCCGCGAAATGATAAAAAAAACAAAGGCCGGCTTACTGGCAAAAACACTGCAAAAAGCCCTTTAACCTTAGCGGTTTAGCAGTTGATCAGGTTAGGGTATTCTTTCTGCAGCATGATCGGGATTTCGCCTATATCGCAGCAGACCCGTTTAACATCCGGCAGCACGGTGATAATCGCGTCCGATAAGCCGGTCTGCGTAAAATGCACGGGATCCCTGGCGACGAGAAAGACCTCCTCGCAGAGCGTATAGGCGGCGCCAATCTCGATGTTGGTACTGGCGGTGCCAGGCACGCAGGCGATGAAGATATCAGTTAAGGTCAGCGCTTTGAGCATGCGCTCGATCACCTTATTGCTGATCAGGCAGTCACAGTAAAAACACTGCCGCGGCCAGACCCAGGGTGGGGTCCAGCCCAGCTGCTTTATATCGTAGATCAGCTTGTTGTATTCGCGGTACGATAGTGATGATGGAGAGATATAGAAAGTGGTCACAAGTGCATTTCCCCTTCTCGTTTATGGTTGGGCAAGTCACTGCCTGCCGGCCTTGGGCAGCCGGTGCTTTAAACCGCTTACCTAAAATCTAAAGGTAGCGCATGCCTGTGACACATATCTGTCACTGCCTAATATTGGGGGCAGGCTTTACCCTTATTCTGGTGTCTGCTGATCCTTCCGCAAGCCTTTCAGTGCCGCCTCGAGCTCCTGGTCGAAAACATGGGTGTAGAGCATGGTCGTGGCCAGCGATGCGTGGCCAAGCGCCTTCTGCACCATGCGGATGTTGCCGGTCTTCCGCAGCAGGTCGGTGGCAAAGGTGTGACGCAGAGCATGGGGGTGCACATCCTTGCTGATCTTTTTCTTGCGGGCGTAGCTCTTCACAAATTTGCGCACGTAGCGGTCGCTGATTCGGCCGCCTTCACGGGTTGTAAAGAGGTAGCTGCTGGGGGCAGGCCTTTTGGCCAGCCAGCTGCTTAAAAGCTCTAAATCTTCGTTGGCCAGCCAGAGCACCCGATCGCGGCCGCCTTTGCCTTGCACCACGGTCAACTTCCCGCTCTCCCAATCGATATCGTCCACTTGCAGATCGATGGCTTCGCTGACCCTTAAGCCCAGGTTCAGGAAAAGCTTGAGTAAGGCATAGTTGCGCAGGCCCGTTGCCACCTTTTTGTTGGGGGCAGCGAGCAGCAATTTCTGCTCCGCAGGAGTCAAAACGGCCGGCAGTCGCAGCGGTTTGGAGGCGCTATAGGGTACCGTTTTCAGATCCACTCAGGTTTTTACCTTTCTTTAGTTTGGGTACCGTTAAGATATAAAAACGGTACCCTATCGATGCCCAATATCTTCCATTTAAGGGCCTGCGGCCTTGATCAAAAACGGAACCCTTTTTGTGCAAGATTAACAAAATGAATTTACCGCAGAAATCATAACAATAAAGGCACAGGCCCGCAAACTATCCGGTGGCGGCGGGGAGCTTTTGGACTGCCGGTAGGGCCCCAAACCAGTGGCAGTGGCCACAAATAGCCTCTCATCTAATCTGGGGCCCGTAGAGCGATTTTAGGGGCGGGGTTAAGGGTTTTGGTCGGGCAAAATGCAGGGTAAGCGTTAAATTTTGCCGGGCAGGTGGATTGGTGCATAAAGTTCTTGTCATACAGTTGATATGTATGCTAAGATTATTTTACGTTTGAACACGAAAAAAGGGAGCGTGGGGTACGGTGGAGAACAAAAATGATCTTAAGTTTCGAGTTAGCGTAAAAGATTTTGAAGAGCCGGTACTGATGGAGACGGTGGAGGGCACCTACCAGTGCATGGGCTGTCAGCGGTTCATGCGCCTGGGCGAGGGCAAACTCTGCATGTCCTTTGAGGGCGACGAGCCGGTAATCGCCGAAATCGTCGACTGGATGCCGGGTGAGTGCGAGCGCTACCTGGAGGCGGAAAAACTATTGTAAGATACTGAAGGTAAGGTTAATCAGTAATGGATACGGGAAGGCATGAGGGTGGAGAGATGAGATGAACAGGGGAGGCCGGGGCAAACACCGCGGCGGTCGGACGGCCGATGGCGATAAATCAAACGAAACGATCGACGGCTACGCTGTCAGCTACGTGCCGCGCCTGGTCAAGTGCGGCAAAGCTGGCTGCAAAAAATGCCAGGCCCCGGACGGCGGCCACGGCCCCTACTGGTATAAAATTTACCGAACACCGGAAGGCAAGGTGAGGACAAAGTATGTCGGGAAAAAGGCCCCGGAGGTAAATAAAGAAGATTTGCCAATAAATAAAAATGCCGTGAAGCTCAGTGAGCTAATTGCCGAGACAGTCAAACAGGAAGACGGTTACGCAACTTTTTTTGCCCTTAAAAAAGGAACTTATCATGTAATCCCGGACGAAGCTTTCTATGCGCTGGATGAAGGCGCAAGCGAAGATGAACTGAGCCTCTACCGGGTTAAAAAAAGAGATTTTAGGATTGCCGTCGCTGTCGAGAAGGGCGACCCTAACTTTGTCCAGCTGCCTGCGTGCGACATGGTGGATCAGGGTGAAATGCTGCTCGCTTTTATAAAAACAGTAGAAGACGAAGAAGTCAGCAAGCTGCTCAATATAGCCTTCATGAAATGTGACTCTTTCCAAAACTATTATGAAATCCTCGTCGAAAACAATCTGATGCAGGTCTGGTTTTCATTCAGGGATGATCACTACAATAAGGTCGCGCTATACTGGTGCGGTAAGCATAAGATAGATTACTACGAGTAAACGATTAAAAAGTCCAGAAAATATGTAGTGCTAAAAGGTTATTTTTGATTAATAAAGAATATTAGGGTTGATGCACGGGCTTAACTTTTATGTGTGACCGGGAAACTATTTTGTTCGGGAGGATTAAAACAAATGAGTAATGATGAATATATGGAGTGCCCGTATTGTTCGGAACAAATCAAGGCACAGGCTCTTAAATGTAAGCATTGTCACGCGATGCTTGGGAATGAAGTTGATACCGGTATAGTAAAACAGATCCCAGGCGTAGATCAGGTTAGATATGATACTAAGGTGGAAAAGAGTGATAAGGGTGGCGGGTTTTTAGATTTTTTGAAAGTAAAGGAATACAAAGCGGAAATCGAAAGGCTTCAAAACACAAAAGATAGTCTGATGAAAAAAATTGTCGATATTGGAGCTATGGATATTATCCAAAAGGAAGAAAGGATATCTCAGCTTAAAGCAGAGATATTTACTTTGGAAGGCAAAGTGACTTCAATCATTGATGCGATCAATGCGGAGCAGTGCAAGCTTGATCAACTGCTTGAAGAACTTGTGGTTACCGATGAGGAAATACTATTGCAGACCTTTGGCCTTTATAAGCCAAAATACGATTTCGTGAATTCGGAACATTATAAAGAACGGTTAGATCGAATAAGAGAGTTACAAAATGAGCTTATCAAGTCTGGTACTGCGGCAACTGGCAATCTAGAGTGGACAGTAAACGGCAGTAAGGCAGAAGGCAAAAAAATGGTTAAAGACATGCAAAAACTTCTGCTCCGCGCCTTTAACAGCGAATGCGAACAATGTATCAGTAAAGTACGATACAGTAACTTTGAAGCTTCTGAAAAGCGTATAAAAAAAGCGCACGACGCAATTAGCAAACTCGGTCGTGTTATGAACATCACTATCTCCCAACAATATTACCAGCTAAAAAATGATGAGCTACATTTGGCCTTTGAATACCAGCAAATGAAAGAACGGGAGAAGGAAGAACAGCGTCAAATCAGAGAGCAGTTACGCGAAGAGGCTAAACTCCAGAAAGAAATTGAAGAAGCCCGCAAAAAAGCAGAAAAAGAGCAGGACCATTACTTAAATGCACTAATAAAAATTAATGAGTTGCTAGAAAGCGCAGCCGAAAGCGAAAAACCTGATTTGCTCGCGAAAAAAGCTGAACTTGAAGGTGGGCTTGAAGTTGCAACAGCACAGTTAAAAGATCTTGATTATCGCGAAGCCAATCAAAAAGCTGGTTACGTTTATATAATATCTAATATTGGTTCGTTCGGTGAAAACATTTATAAGATTGGAGTCACAAGGCGACTTGATCCTACAGAACGTGTAAGCGAACTTGGTGGTGCTTCTGTACCCTTTAACTTTGATGTCCATTCAATTATTTTTTGTGAGGATGCTTACGGCCTTGAAAGCGCTTTACATAAGGCATTTGAAGATCGAAAATTAAATGTAGTAAACCAGCGCAGGGAATTTTTTGCTGTAAATATTGATGATATTAAAGAAGTAGTCAAACAAAACTACGATAAAACTGCCGAATTTATTGACTTCCCTGAAGCTGAACAGTTCAGATTATCGCTGAAAATGAAAAGTGAGTCATGTTGTTAGGCGCGCTAAAATGGCACTGAAAGCATCAAATGGTTTTAGTTAATGTACTCCGAATGTGCCCGAAAAAGTTTATTGCTCATTTTCATTTTTGTAAAAGGAAAATACTTAAGATAATCTTAGAGATATTGAGGTATAGTAATGCCTATATCCGTAGAGAATTTACCCTATCCCGTTGTTTTATACCCTTGCGGCGCTTCTATATCGAGGACGAATTAGGCCCATATTTTGAATTTGCGGAAGGCGCAGATACGGGGCCGATTACCTTTTGCTGCGACACCTTGCGAAGAGTAATTGACTTTCCTGATGAGGCTAAAACCATAACAGAAGCAATTAAAATGGATATGGAGAAAAGATGTTACCTGGTGCCGGAACTTGACAATGCCCCCTGGGAAAACTGATCACCTTAAAAGTACGCTTCTCTAAGACTCCGGATCCACAGGGGCATTTTTATAAGGTGTCCAAAACTTTAACAATCATAAACATGGGCAATTATTGCTCACGTTTTCTTAACGTGGGAAACATTTGTTTTTTTATTTCCCATGTTATATGATCATGGGCAAAGATTGCCCATATGATCATGATCAGCATTAGCGGGGTGAAACCGATTGAACAGCCTTAAAATGTTGCCGCCCGACATCGAACTCGAAACAAAGGCCGTGCTGAAACAG
>CAYGHB010000014.1:0-15572 GCA_964349375.1 uncultured Syntrophomonadaceae bacterium
AGGTAAAAAACCAAGTCCTGCTGATGGGCTTAAACCGGCCGGAAAAGATGAACGCTTTCGATCCGGAGATGTACCTGGAACTGGCCGAAGCGCTGGGCAAACTGAATCAAGATCGGGAGCTGCGCTGTGGCCTGCTATTTGCTCATGGCAAAAACTTTACTGCCGGGCTTGATCTACCCCAGTGGGTTGAAATTTTCAGTTCCGGCTCTTTCCCGCAGTTGAAAGAAGGGTTGTGCGATCCCTTTGGCCTCGATGCAGAAAGAAGGCTTGGCAAACCGCTGGTTATGGCTGTCCAGGGTATCTGTTTCACGATTGGTTTAGAGTTGATGCTGGCCGCCGATATCCGTATTGCTGCTGTTGATACCCGTTTCGGACAGATTGAGGTCAAGAGAGGCATCTACCCGGTGGGTGGGGCAACAATCCGTCTGCCCCAGGAAGTCGGCTGGGGCAATGCCATGCGCTACCTGCTGACAGGAGATGAGATCAGCGCCGAGGATGCATTTCGGATCGGCTTAGTCCAGGAGGTAACCAGCCCCGGAAAACAGTTTGAGCGGGCGTTCGAGCTGGCCCAAACTATAGCCGACCAGGCGCCGCTGGGGGTGCAGGCTTCACTGATCTCCTCCCGCATCGCCCGCTACGAGGGAGTGGAAAAAGCAACCGCCCGACTGCTGCCGGACCTGCAGCCGATTATGGCCAGCGAAGATGCGCTGGAAGGGGTTCGATCATTCATGGAAAGACGTAAAGCTGATTTTAAAGGCAGGTAGATAAACCTTAGGGTTGACGATTATGGGCGCCATGCTGCCAAAGTGAGCTCCGGCAGAAAATTTTTTACAGTAGATGAACAGCTTTACGTAAAAAGGGCCTTGACCGGCGGACGGGTCAGGTGATAACTGGTTTTTACGACCCAGACGCCGAGACCAATGCCATAGCGGTCAAGGCCTATACCCGCTTTCTCCGACCAAGCCGGGAGTTTTCCTTTTATAAAGATCAACACCGACAACGATAAATGCTATGAATTTCTCTGAGATCTTTAGCCTTCTTAAAGGACATGCCCGGACTATCTCGAATTCAATTTAGTAAAGTAGCAAGTAATTGAAATCTAGTCTGTTTCTGATTTGGGGGATTCTTTTTGAAGAGCAAAGGAACAGAATTATTAGAAGAGCTGAAGTCTGTGGTATCGGGGAAAACAGTTGACGCCCTTCTGCCGCCGCTAGTTTTTGTTCTGGTTAACAGCGTCGGCGGGCTTGAAACCGCAGCCGTCTCGGCGGTAATTTTTGCCCTGCTGATCGGGTTCCTGCGCCTGCTACGCCGGCAGACTTTAAGTTATGCCTTCGGCGGCCTGATCATGGTGATCCTGGCCGCTGCGCTCGCTTTTCTGACCCGTGATGCCGCCAATTACTTTATTCCGGCGATTGCCGGTAGCGCCCTGCTACTGGCCGCCGCCCTGGGAAGCCTGTTGGCGGGTAAGCCGCTGGCCGCCTGGGCCAGTCATCTAACCCGCGGCTGGCCCCTTGACTGGTTCTGGCGCAGCGATATTAAGCCCGCTTACGTTGAGGTCACCTGGTTCTGGGCCCTGATTTTGCTGGGCAGGCTTGCTATTCAGGTTCTGCTTTACCTGGAAGGCGATGCAGCCCGTCTGGCCTGGGCCAATGTTCTTCTCGGCTGGCCGGTAACCATCCCGATCTTAATTCTTACCTATATCTACGGTCTCTGGCGCCTGCGCCGCCTGGGTGGGCCCGGCGTTGAAGAGTACAGGGCAGGTCAGGAACCACCCTGGCAGGGACAAACCCGGGGGTTTTAGGTTTAGGTGGACCATTATAAGTTAGAAGGAGCTGATGTAGCCCAAAGCGTAGCGCATGATCAGGGTGACATCGCGGACATCTATAATGCCATCTCTATTAACATCGGCAGCTGCAGCTTGCTCATCGCTTAAAGCTGTTATACCGATCACCTTCTGCATAACCAGGCTGATATCCCGAATATCAACCATACGGTCACCTGTAACATCACCCGGCATGGCCACCGGCTTGGATTCTATTTGAGGATCAGGGTTGGCGTTGGGATTGGATTCAGGATCCTGATTGGGTGCGGGATCCGGCGCAGGGTCGAGATCCGGTAAATCATCCCCGACACCGGCAAACTCCAGATATGTTTGAGCCAACCAGCCGTGTTTAAGTTCGCCCTTGACTTCAACCACAGCATACCACCAGTGATGGTAAGCAGTAATACTGCCCGGTTGTGATGAGTACATGCCATTGCTGGGGTGTTCTTTTATTAATACCCTTTTCCCTTTTGGTAGCTGTACAGCGGGCTGGTTGACACCCTCCAGTCGAAAATTAAGTCCGTTAGCAGTAACCCCGGCCAGCTGGCCGGGCAAAAACTGGCTTGACCTGGCCCGCGCCGGGGGCACCGTTATAAATGCGGTCGGCCATCTACCTTCGCCGGGTAAAATCGTATAAACCCGGTAGGCGCTGGCGCTGCTGCTTGAATCAGAAACTATAATTGAACCGTCTTCTCTTACAGCCTCTACTACCCCCACATGGCCCAATAAATGGCCAAAAAAGGCCCCGCTATCCCAAAAAGCGATCGAACCGGCTACGGGAACATTAGTAACAAGCGCACCCCTGTCGGCTTGCTCCGCCCAGGTGTGGGCATTAAACCGCATACTGTCAAGGGCATACTTGCAATAGCCCAACTGCATCATCCGGCCATGGGCATACCAGGTGCAATTCCTGCCTTTGCTGGGGAAAAAGTTAAATATTGTATACTCGGGGTAATTGGGCCATAGGTCAAACTCCGCCCGGGTCAAAACCTGGTGTTCCGCCCCGGCAGTCCCAGCAATTGTGATTATTAATACAAGAACCAAAAAAGATAGAACAAGCCTTGTAATCTCTCTCATTGGCTTCTCCCTGACCCGGCTTGCCGGCAGAAAAAGCAAACCGCTTTTCTCCCTGTCTATTAACTGGATATCTTGATATCATTATACATAATTAGCTAAATATTGCAACTTTACCGCTTGACTGATGATAAACAGAAACATTTTCAGGAAGATCCAACCAATGTTGCGCACATAACCCAAGTCACGTAACAAAATGATAATCGTGCCGAAAAGCTCGACAAGTCAGACCTGAAAGAACTGATCGGCAGCGACCTGCGGTTAGTCATCTTGAAGCATAAAAAACTGAAACAACCGGCAGGCGTAATGAAGGGCGTTTGCGCGGTTCAGGCTTTATGGACCCGCAAACGCCCCCAGGCTTTAGAAACCTTCAAACTATCTGCTTGATTTTTCTACTCAGGAATAGCTGAAGAACCGATTTTAAAACCAATCAGGATATCATTTTGATCAGTGAATACATCAATATTATGGGTTCCTCCGCGCCAACGGTAAGTTCTCTTCAGGCCGGCAGCCGGATCAGCGCTATCGCTTAGGGCTTCAGAAAAAAGGTAGGCAGGACCAAAGTAGGCCTCAACCTCATTAAGGTTATTGACTTCACCATCTTTCATCTTTTGATGCAGAGCATCGTAGATGCGTTTGTTCGGTTCAAAACCACTCTCAACATTAATAGAAAAAGGTATGTGATACATTTTCTTAATCAAAACACCCTCCGCAAACTCGAAATCAAAATAGGCTTCTTTACTCTCTTCTTCAAAAGCATATCTGATTTCCATATTGCCTGAAGATTTTTCTTGCAATGGTTTAATCTCAGTCAAGCCAACACTTCCCATCATGGCTAGAACCTCATCCTGACTCAATCCGAGCTCTACATCCACAAAATAATCATGAGCACGGTAGGCGGTGCAAATTTCCGCACTCCGGTTATCAGCCAGTCCACTTAAAATGTTATCCCCAGCCTAATCTGCTTCCTGCTCAGGCTCTTCAGCTTCTTCTTCCGCATCTGCTTCCGGCACCTCAACTATCTCTTCATCGACTTCCGGCTTAGGCTCAACGCTGGAGCTATCACCGGAACCACAACCAACAGCAATCAGTAAAACCAAGACAAAAACCAGGGCTAGATAAAAATAATTACTCTTCATTTGATTACCTCCATTTTTGCTGAATGTTAGTCAGTCAAGCGACAACTGATCCCTGCTTGTAGCATGCCAAGCAGAGCTAAATGCCTTCACTGGGCAGCTACGTTATAAAGTATAGCATAAAAATACCGGTTTAAGAATGCTGTCTGATTATGGGGTTATAATTTTCGAATCTGCGGTTTGATGTTTTCTTTTTCGATAATTGAGCTGATTTCACTGAAAGTTAAGGTGCGCCCCAGGCCGGCGGCGGCAGTTAGGGCAGCCTCAAACGCATTGGTCCCAAAGGATCTGCCGGCAAAAACCGGAGTAGTGGTAACAAGATAAGCAATGCCACGGGAACGCATAAACTCTACATCTTCTTCTGTTGTGGTGTTTGTCACTATAATTTTACCTTCCATATCTTCGGGCAGGTGCTTTTTTATATAGAGCCAATCGCCGGCGATAACAGAAGCCTCCTGATAGTATTTTGTATATTTGGGAACGACCACTTCCTGGCTTTCCCCCGTGGAATAAAGCATGCTGATCGGCAAGCGAACCACAACCGGTAAAAGCATTTTAGCGGCCCGGTTAACTCCCTTGCGGGTCTTGATCGCAAGGGGAATACCCAGGGCAAACATCAAGTCGCCGAAGACGCAATCAAAGCCGGTATTAAAAAATGAGTTGATCATTCCATAACGTGATATGCCTTCAACAAGGAAGGCCTTTTTCACAGGGATTTGTTCTTTAAGCTTTGAGAGCACATATTGCATAACCCTGCTTTCAAGAACGGTCTGAATTCCTGTACCGTCGGTATATGGCGTATATTTAACATCCTTAACCAGTTTAATACCCGCTCTTAAAGGATATGCTTTCCAGGGCAGGTTGATGTGTAAGGCAATCCCGCCTACCCCCAGGGCATCGACCTTGCCGTCAAGTGTGGCAAAGAGGCGCGCTGCTTCTTTTTCATCGCCGTTCGTACCAATCCGTTCAAGCCTAACCTGCTTGCCGAGTAATGTAATATCAACGGCCTTATCCCTTTTGTATGAGCCAAGGCTTACGCTAACCGCCTTTTTTGTCTCCATATTTTCTCCCGGAAGTATTAAAAGTTAAATTTTGTCCTGATTTAGAATGGCCGAAGTGGTAGCTTAACCGCGTACTAGTAATCGCCGGCATCCAGGTTTTCGGTAACACCTGAAAGACGCTCCACCGGCCGCATCGCTCCCTCTTCCAGGACAGCGGCTGAGCCGACGATCACCACCGACCGCCTGGCCCTGGTTACCGCAGTGTAAAGCAGTTCGCGCGATAGCGGCCTGATGTAGCTGTCGGGCAAAATGATGGCAACATCATCGTATTCTGACCCTTGAGCCTTGTGAACCGTGATCGCCCAGGCCGGTTCAACCCTGCCGCTAAGCGCCTGAAGCGGAAAGGCGCTGAAGCTCTCTCCCCGCTGGAAAACAGCCATCGGTTCGGGCCGGCTTTTTGTGGTTCCCCTCACGGTGGAGACGGGCAGCAAGATACCGGAATCACCGTTATAGAGCCTCAGGCGGTAGTCGTTGCGGTTGACAATCAGCGGTTCGCCGACAGCCATCTCTCCGGCGTCCCCAGGCAAATCACGCTCACGAAGCCAGGCCAGCCAACGCTGGTGAAACCAGCGGTTTAAAAAATCTGAACCAGCCCCGGCGGCTGTCACCCTGGTGACGCAGAGCAGCTTAAAGCTCTCGTAGTGCGCAAAGAGTTGCTTTAAATCGTGTTGTTCCTGATCGTCGAACCCTGACATCCTGTAATGGTAGCTGTAGCTGCGCAATAAATCAGGCAGATCCGCCCGGACAAGATGCCTGCTGAGCCAGCTTTCCATAAACCTGCGTTTCTGGCTCTCTTCGCGGGGTGTAAAGATCTCCACTCCTGCAAAGGTTAGTTCCGCCGGTTCGGCGTATTCCGGGAGTGCACCCGCTGTGCCGCTTTTTTGCGAATATTCTCCGCTGTTAATGGCTGCCGCAAAGGCAAGGATTTTGGCGCCGGCGGAATCCTCTTCCCGCGCCCGGTAGCTGTTTTCAAGCATCACCACCCGGCCTCGCGTAACTGCCTTTTTTGAACGGCAGAGATCACGCAAGATCGCCCCCGCATCAACCGGCGGCAGCTGATCAGCATCGCCGAGCAGCATCAGTTTCGCATCCGGCTGCAGGGCCCGCAGCAGGCTGTCCGTTAATGCCAGATCGAGCATCGAACTCTCATCGATGATGATCAGTTTTTCTGCCAGGGGGTTGCGCTCTGAGTGACGGAAACGCTCTTCGGATGGAGAGTAGCCAAGCAGGCGGTGCAGGGTCTGGGCCGGAGGGCAGTTTTCGATCAGCTTCAGGTCAGCCACAGCAGGGTCGGAAATCGCCGCCAGGTGGCGAATTACCGAAGCACGAATGCGGTCGGCAGCCTTGCCGGTAGGCGCAGCCAGGGCTATCGCTGCAAGCGGCGGATACTGCAAGCGGGCAACTACCCGCAGCAGGTCGGCAACAATAGCCGTTTTACCACTGCCGGGGCGTCCACTGACCACGGTTATTCTTCCTTCAAGGGCTTCTTTAACAGCAAGCTGCTGCCCACCATCGAGGTTGATTTTTCTGCCCACCACCACTGGCGGGTTTTGCAGAACATCCTTGATCGCTTCGTCAATCCGGCCGGGCTGCATTTCTGGGTCAGGGAAACCGGCAGACGGAGGCCTCCAGTTGATCCGCTCGCGCAGAGCGGCGCTTACCCTGCCCTCGAGCAGGTGGAACTTCTGCAAGTAGAGATTTCCGTGATCTAAAATCAGCGGCCGGTAAGCGCCGGCAGGGCCAATTACAGCTGTAAGACCCGCTACCCTATTTTGTTCAAGTTTTTGAGGCAGTGCAGTGATCAATCGACCAAGCGCCTCGCGATCTTTTTCTTCGACTGCGATCTGTTCCAGAACCGGGCCGGGAAGCTGCTGATCCTGCAACGGCAACCGGGTATGACCTTCGGTGGCGGCAAGCAGACAGGCCAGCGCCAGGATGGTGATAGTCCGGCGCAGATCCGGTTCTTTTTCACCAGCCAGGGCTGCTATATCCCAGGCCATGAAGAGATTTTCCAATCCTAAGTCCAGCTCTTCAACCCTTTCAGCCAGGTCGGACGGAAATGGATAATTAGGGCTTATTGCCGGCTTACCCTTCACCGGCGCTCACCTCCTTTGCCCCCGCTGTCCTTTCTTTTGGCGGTTGCGCGATGACCGCCCCACCCCACTGGGTCCGCTGCAAGAGCTCACTTTCGAGCTTAAGCAGATCGACCCAGGCGGGCCGGGAAAACCAGGTTCCTTCTCCTGCCTGCAAACCGCGCAGAAAGATATAGAGGATGCCGCCGAAGCGGGACTCATAATCTGCTTCGCTGCCAATACCAAGGAGACGGACCACCGCCAGGCTGTAAATAGCGGCCTGCAGGCTGTAGTTATGCTGCACGTGCAGATCGATGGTAGCTGGGCTAAAATCGGTCAGGCGGTCACTTTTCCAGTCAAGCAGGTAAACCCGCCCTTCGTGCTCGAAGAGATAGTCAATTAAACCCTGCAGGTAGCCGCGCCCCACCTCGAAAGGCAGCATCTGATCAGGGTATTTCTTTGCCCCGGGGCTGCCGAGCAGCGGGTGATCTGCTTCAGGAATAGGGTAAGCAAAAGCCATCTCCTGTCTGACCCTTGCGGCAGAAACTAATCCGTCAGGCATCTTGAGCGTGGCCGTCTTTTCCCGGCTGACGACTTCAAGAGGCAGGGTAAGGGCATTAAAAACCATTTGCAGGGCAGCGGGCAGGTGCTCAACAGGAAAACCATACCTTGCAGCAAGTTTTTTCGCCCTCGCTTTTACTATATCCTGCGCCATCCAGTCTTTGAGCGCAGAACTCCGCAACTCAGCTGCAGGGGTATTCTCAATCAGGGCGTGCAGGAAAATGCCCGTTTCCCTTCCGCCCGGCAGCTCTTGCTCCTCCGGCTGCTTAAGCGAAAGATCTGTCACAGTCTCATTTACGTCGCTAAAGAAAAATGATGAGGCTCCCTCCTCTTCCACCGGTGGAGGAGCTTCTGCCGCGCTCTTAATCCTGCTATAGCTGGTCAGTAAAACTCCCCGGTGGCCTGCGGCCAGTTTTTCCGCCTCACCCGCGCTTGAAGCCGGCAGCTCGAGCAGATCTCCCGGCTGCCAGGTTGCAAGTGCGGCGTCATCCTTACCCTGCTGCTGCTGATCCCGATTACAGCAAAGCGGCCGGACCCGGTAATAACTCTGACCGCTTTGCAATTGGCCCGCATCGGCCAGCAGGCTTAACTGGCGCTGCAGTTTAGCATACATGCCCCCCAGGCTTGTAAATTTATATTCTCTCGGTTCCACATCATCCTGATCATTGGGGTCGCCGAAAAAAGGCAGGTAGAGCCGCGACCTGGCCCGGGTCAGGGCCACGTAAAGCAAACGCTCGCTCTCCTGCCGGGTTTCATCTTTAATAAGGGCGGCAATTTCGCCGACCGCTTTGCCGATATGCAGGCGCCGTTCATCGCCGACATGATAGATCGCGGTTTTGATGCCCCTGCTGTTGCTATCGGTAAAGCCGCCGCCGATAAAAATCACCTCAGCTTCCAGCCCCTTGGCCTTGTGCATGGTCAGGATCTGCACCGCCTCTTTATCCGATTCCAACCGCTGGATGTTACCTTCGCGGCCTTCGACCAGGCCGCGGCCGTCAATTTTGGCCTTCAGCTCCCGGGTCAACTCGCGCAGGGTAGTCGGTTTATGATGAACCTCTGCCTGGAGCAGTTCAAAGAGGTGCAGGTAATTGGTGAGGCTGCGTTCCCCACCCCAGAAAATAAGGCGCCTGGCAAGGCCCGACTCGGTCAGAACCAAGTCAAAGAACTCAGACCACTGCTGGCTATCAGCCAGCTGCTTCCAACGCAGCAGTAAGCTGTAGTGCGGATGGTTGATGCCGGCCTGCTGCCAGGCAGGCAGTTCCGCCAGGGTCACGCCAAAAAAAGGAGTGAGCCAGGCAGCCATCCTTGCTGCCGGCTCATTCGGTCTGTCAATCGCCGCCAGCAGGCAGTAGAGATCTAAGGCTTCATCGCTCTGGAAAAGACCGTCCTGCTTATAGTAGGCATGAGGTATGCCGTAATTCCTTAAAGCGCGCCCGATGGTCAGGCCCTCGCGGGCGGTGCGGGTGAGAACGAAGATATCGCTGGGCTTAAGGGGCCGCGGCTCTTTTCCTCCCGCTGCCGTTTTCAACCCGCTTTTTTCGTCGAGCAGTTTGCGAATCTCACCAGCGATGAACCGGGTTAAGCCTTCCCGCACTTTTGCGGCATTCAGCTTGCCCCCTGTACTGTAAAGGGGCAGCAGGTGAACCGGAACTGCCTCCCCGCCCTCCTCTAAAGCGCAGCGGGTCTGATCGCCGCACCTGACCGGATTATCGTAGCGGTTGAGACCGCTGAAAAAGTTGGCACCCCCTGGATCGGCAGCCAGAAATATCCGGTTCAGAGCTTCAATCATTAGCTCTGTGGAACGATAATTCTCTGTCAGCGGCAGGAGAGCGGCTTGATCTGCCTCCAGCAGGTAGAGGCGGGCCAGGTCATAGGTGTGCAGGTCGGCGCCCCTGAAACCGTAAATCGCCTGTTTCGGGTCACCGATCAGGAAGAGGCGGTGCTTTTCAGCATCCCCGACAAAGATGCGGCGGAAGATCTCCCACTGCACCGGGTCGGTATCCTGGAACTCGTCAACCAGGGCATGGGTCCAGCGCCGCCTTAAGGCCGCCTTTAGGACTGCGGCATCTTTGCCCTGCAGGGCTTCGAGGACGCCGAGCAGCATATCGTCATAATCAAGAAGTCCGAGCGCCTTTTTACGCAGCTGCAGCCGCTTTCTGACCCGCGGCAGAAAACGGTAAACCATGAAGCTCTCGGCACTAAGGCAGCGCTCTTCGATGCGGCGCAGCAGCTCTGCCAGCTCCTTTAAAACAGACGGGGCCGCTTTCGCCGATCCTGCCTGGTAGAGTTGTTCAATCACGGGAGCTTTATTTTTTTCGAGGCTCCGTTCTTTACCCGCCCACTGAATGAAGTTTGCAGCGACAGTAAAAGAATCGCTTTCCGGCACCACAGGAATCACCAGGGCAAAAAGATCGTCGATCATGGCATCAAAGCTTTTATACGCCTGCTTGCTAGTATATATGGTGCGTCCGGCTGCCTTAAGCTCTTCCGGAGCCGGGAGCGCTGTAAATGCCTGCAGCAGCTCCTCGGGCTCCCAACGCGGGGTAACGGGACAGCGCTGTGGGCTGCCTTCGCGGTAGCAGGAGAAAAGAAAAGCCTCCAGATCGGCAACCTTTTTTTCCTCGCCGATCCAGGACCGCAAATTTTCGCCGACCGGACCTTCTTCGGCGAGCGCCACCCGCAGCTCCTCCCGGAAGGCCTGCCCGAAAACTTCCCGCCCATCGGCGTGGACCTGATCAAACAGACGTCCGCCGAGAAAAGCCTGCTCCGTAAGGACCCCGTGGCAAAAACCGTGAATGGTCGAGATCGAAGCCCCGTCAAAGCGGAAAAGCGCTTCGCGCAGCCGGGGCCTGCTTTCGTCATCAACCAGCCAGTATTCGCTGCTGTCGGCCCCGGGGGGCAAAAGCTCGTTGCAGTCACACACCGCCTGGATCAGGTTCCTGATTCGCTCGCGCAGTTCCCGGGTAGCGGCATCGGTGAAGGTGACAACGAGGATCTGCTCGATCGCAGCCCTGCCGCTGATCACCAGGTCCAGCACCAGGTGCTCGATGGTGTAGGTTTTACCCGTTCCGGCGGAGGCTTCAATCAGCACATGGCCTTGATGCAGGGCCGGATCGCATAAAATACGCGGCTTTTTATAGGCGGCGGGGCTCATTAAAAGTTCTCCTTTTCCAGGATCAGGGCAAATAGCGGGTT
Source organism: uncultured Syntrophomonadaceae bacterium (assembly GCA_964349375.1). Lineage (GTDB taxonomy): Bacteria > Bacillota > Dethiobacteria > DTU022 > DTU022 > UBA993. The sequence goes on from CAYGHB010000014.1 coordinate 10,922, forward strand.
AAAGCGGCGCTCAATCATCGCTGCCAGATCCTCTGCAGCGGGCGGGCAATAGTTACGCGGTTTGGGCACCGGTCCGTAAAGGCTGCTGAATGAGGCATAATCGTCCTCGGCCATCTCTCCGATCGCCGCGGCAATTTTTAAGCCATCCGGCCGGTAGAGCTGGCCGGGCGGGGAGGCGGCGTTTACACCTGCGCCACCTTCATTCTCTCCTCCGTCACCTTTGAGCTGTGCCTTTAAATAGCGGTGAAAACTGATAAATATTGCTTCGCAGGGCAGCAGGTAGGCATGGGGGCCGGAGAGCAGGTCCGCCGCCAGAGAGGCCAGCCAGCGCCCGGCCTCTGCGGCAGAAACTGGGGCCAGTTTAAGGCCAAGATAGCCCGCTTCGCCGGTCCCTCCGGCATAAATAACCCGCACCGCCCTTGTTTCTTTTGTGAGAACACCCGCCGCTGAGAGCACCAGGTGATCGAGAAGTCCGCGCAGCAGCAGGCGATAGATTTTTGCCGCATTGTTTTCCCCGCCCGGATTGTCAGGCAGCAGCGCAGGCTGCAGGCTGATCGAAATCCGCCTGTCCTCAAGCAGCCCTTCGCTGAGACCGCTGAGGCGGACCGGCACCCTGGTAACCGCGCCTTGATCGGCCACTTTCTCCGCCTCTATCAGCAGCGGATCTAACATTACTTCGGCGCTTTCTGCAGCGTAAGAGCGACCGAGCCTCAGCCTTTCCAGGCTGAAGCCGGTTCCGCCTCTGTTCATCGTCATTAACACACTCTGCCAACCACTGAGTATTTTAAGGTGCTTATCTGCCAGCACCCGACCGGGTTCGCCGACTGGGAAATGTCCGGAAAGTTTGATCCGATCCGCCATCCGGCTGTAAACATCAGCCGGCTCTGAGTTCTGCGTGGCGGCCTGATTAAAAGCTGAACGCAGCAGGGTTGTTTCGGCCAGCCGCGCCATTTCAAAATCTTCTTCTTCCCGGTCGGCCTGATCATCTTCCGTTTCAGCCAGACCGAGCATGGCGGAAGCCCACCCCTGCATCGGACATTCCAAAAAGCGGCGCAGCGCTGTCGTTGTCAAAAAAACTTCGTCTTCACGGCCGGGCAATCCTATCTCGGCAAAGGGCTGCGGGGAGGCTTCTTCAGGGTCAGGTGGTCCGGGGGGTAGTTTGAGCATTTTGCTGAGCTTTTCCCACTCGCCGGGAGCGGCATGATTCATGATAGCGTTAAAACCGGAAGCGGGATCTCCGGCGGCCGGGGCCCCGCTGTGCTTCTGCCAGGCGGCAGCAACAGCCTGAACCTGTGCTTCAACTCTAGCCTCATCATTAAATGTTTGGTTAAGCGAAAGCCGATCATCATAGCGCCGCAGGGCGGGTTCTACTTTCAGTTGCTCCAGCCCTTCTTCACACAGGTAGCCGTTTTTAAGGGTATGGAGCAGTTCCTGCACTACTGCTGAAGGCTGCAGGGAATCACCGGTCTGTTCATCCCTGCGGACATAGGAGAGGTAGAGCTTTTCCCGGGTACAGAGCAGTGTCTCCAAAAACATGTAGCGATCGCGCTCAGAAGGGTCAACATCTCCGGCCCGGCGTTTCGCCGCCCGCAGGTCGAGCGCATCCCTGCGGCCTGCGGCCGGAAAGAGCCCCTCCCCGAGACCGAGCAGGAAAACTACTTTGAAAGGGATGGCCCGCATCGGCAGGAAAGAAGATACGACTACACCCTCTGCCAGGTAGCGTCCCCGGCCACCGGGAAGCTCAGAGAGTGCTCGCGCGGCCATAGCGGCGGCGGTGCGTCCGCTGACTTTAATACCCCAATCTATCTGTTCAAGGCGGCTGAGAGCCCCGCCTATCTTAAGGCGATCGTTTTCGTCCCGGGCCTCAGTTGCTTCAAAATAGCGTTCGACCTGGCTGGTGAAAAAGGCGGCCCACTGGCCAAGAGTAAGCTGCTCTTTCCTCACGTAGCGGGCATCAGCCAGCAGCGAGCGGACCAGCATCCCAAAGCGCGCTGCCGCCGGAAAAGCATCACCCGTCACCTCTTCCACCAGCCAGCGGCCTGCAGGGGCGGTAAAGATCCGCTCGTCACCGCTTTTTCCCCCGGTCATGAAAGCGCCCAGCGCCAGACGGCGAACCCCCTGGTCCCAGTTAAAAACATCTTCATCTACATAGGTACCCTCGTGATCGGAGCGGTCGGCGCCGTAAATGATGCCCAGTTTTTCCGCAAGCGCTGCCAAATCTCCCGCCGTCAGTCCCTCCAGCCTGGCGCTCAGGGCCGGGTGGCTGAGCAGGCTTAGCATCTCGGCCCGCGTGAAGCGGCCGAAAGGCAGTTTCAGCAGCATGCTCGTTGCCTCGATCAGCCGGCTGCTTGTTGAACCGGGCAGGTCGGAAAAACTGCCGGGCAGGTTGTGGCAGGCCGAAAAAACCGATTCGATCTGAGGGAGGTAGAGATCGCGCGCAGAGCTGTTGACGATTACCGCAATATCGCTGAGCCTCAAGCGCGGCGTACCAGAAGGCGGGCAATCTTTGCGCAGCAGCCGCCAGATCTCATCGGTAACCCATTCTATTTCACGGCGCACCGAGGGGGCCGCTACCAGCTTGATTGACTGGTCCGGTTCGCAAAAAGGCAGTTTTTCCGGATCGAGCAGGCGCTCCGGCTCCCGGTAGAGAATGTCGCGCTGTAAATTTTGCAGCAGACTGGGCTGATCATTATGGGCGGGATCTTCGAACTCACTGTCAAAATCGCAGTCGGTCAGCTCGCCCAGCAGACGAACATATTCCCGGCCCGGTTTACCCCAGTGGCGAAGCGCCGGCGTATCGGCCTCTTCCAAGCCAAAGGGATCTTCTGTATCCGGTTCTCCCGTTGCCGCCCACAGGCGCTTTGAACGGTTGTTATTCTCGCGATCGAGGCGGTAAAATAGCTCCCGGTCTGTTTCAACATCTTCCCAGAATTCAGCACAGGGGTTCAGGGTGTAAATCCTGATCGTTTTGCTCTCGCCAAGGCGGCCAAAGAGCAGCTGAAAAATGCGGGACACGTAGGAAATACCAAATATATGCACAACGGGCAGCTCAAGCCCGGCAAGTTTTTTGAAAAAGTCGCGGTCGAGCGCCAACTGGTCAAGGGTCATCCAGCGGCCGCCTGATCCAGGTTGGTTCTGTTCGAGCGCTCCGCCCGGGCCGAACACAATCTGCCAGAGAGCTTTCTGCCACCTTGCTGCAGCAGTAAAAGAAGGGTCAGCCTGAGCCGGATCGATAAAGACCGAACCTGTTAAACCGAAGCCTCCAAAGCGGCCTGCTGAAGCGGCAGGGTCAAATCCTTCGCGCCAGGCGGCAATCATCTCCGGCCGTGAGAAAGAATATTCCTGGTAGAGGTAGGCCATGCGCGATGCCAGCTGAATACGGCGCAGATCAAAACTATCCGCAGCCAGGTGGCGGTCAAAGGCAGAGCCCTCAACCGAACCCGCGCCGCTTTCCAGGTAGTTTTTCACTGGCTGCAGCTCCGGCAGTTTTAGGATCTGCTCATCATGCAGAGCAGCAAGCAGGGCCGCCTCGATCGCATCAAGATCTGCCAGCCCAAAATAACCGGGCAAAGCCAGATTTGCCAGATCGCCGATAAAGCGTTCGAGACGGCGAAAACGAATATTGGCCGCCACACCGGTAGCTTGGGCCAATCCGAGCGTCACCCAGGCTTCCATGTTGCCGTTGGGCACGACAATCTCGATCGGGTCAAGCGGATGGGCGCCGTCCTGCCGTCTTCTTCCCAAATCAGAGACCAGGCTGAGCAGCAGTCTTTCGGTACGATTGGAGTAGATCAGTTCGATCAATACCGGCTTCTCCTTCGATATCCATAAAATTGCCTGCTTCGATCAGGCAGACCCAATACCTATTTAAAGCCAGTCAGGTTGCAGCAGGATAGTATGTGTCCATTCTAATTGATCAGCTGCCGATGAACAAGCTCAAGGGGAGTTTTAACAGCCGCGCGTTCTAGGGACGGTTCTCTTGACGCATTAAAGAAGTAGCATCTGATAAACTTTTTCAAGCAGCTTTTTTTGACTACAATGCGTCAAGAGAACCGTCCCTAGAACGCACTTTAGAATGCGTTGATGTGGGGGATGCGGTATAATCAGGGCATGGAACTGTTAGCGCCGGCCGGTAATCTGGAAAAACTAAAAACTGCGGTTCGCTTTGGCGCCGATGCGGTTTACTGTGGCGTCGGTTCATACTCCCTGCGCGCTCCCGAGGCCTCTTTCACCATTGCAGAGTTGGCGGAAGGTCTTAAATTTGCCCAGGACCATAACTGCCGGGTCTACCTGGCGCTAAATATCTTCGCCTTCGATGAAGACTTAAGCGAGATGAAATCCGTAGCTGCACAAGCGCTGGAGCTCGGAGTGGATGCCTTTATTGTTTCAGATCCCGGGGTATTAGCTATGCTGCGCACCCTGGACCCCCGGGCAAAGATTCATTTAAGCACCCAGGCCAACACCACCAACAGTGAAAGTGCTAGGTTCTGGCAGGATCAGGGTGTGAAAAGGGTTATCCTGGCCCGCGAACTGAGCCTGGGGCAGGTTAAAAGAATAAAGCAAAATAACCCTGACATGGAGTTGGAAGTCTTCGTCCACGGGGCAATGTGCATCTCCTACTCCGGCCGCTGCCTGCTGTCGCAGTTTTTAA
>CAYGHB010000015.1:0-6294 GCA_964349375.1 uncultured Syntrophomonadaceae bacterium
AAGGAGAACATGTTGCGCCTTTTACTAACAGCTTTACTAATCATCATTGCCGACCAGCTTAGCAAGCACTTCATCACATCGCTGATGCAGGCCGGCGAGTCCATTGTTCTGATTGAAAACTTTTTGCATATCACCTTTGTCCGTAACCCTGGAGCCGCATTCGGCATGTTGCCCTACCAGACAATCTTTTTTGTCGTAATTACAATAGTGGTTGTGATCTTTATCTTCTATTATTACCGGCTCTTGTCTGCAGATCACCGGTTGCTGAGATTTTCCCTGGCCCTGCTGCTTGGTGGCGCTATTGGCAACTTGATCGATCGGTTGCGTACTGGTTATGTGGTTGATTTTATCGATTTCAAAATCTGGCCGCCTGTTTTTAATGTTGCCGATTCGGCTATTGTAATCGGCATTGGATTGTTTCTGATCGCCTATTGGCGGGATGAAGCTTTAAGTAGTTCAAAGGAGATGAGCTGATGTATCCGCAGCTATTTAGCATTGGCAGTTTGACCGTTCATTCTTATGGTTTAATGATGGCGCTGGCGATCCTGGTGGCAACCCTGGCTCTTTACCGCGAGGCTCCCCGGGAAGGGATTAATCCTGATCACCTGCTTGAAGCGATCATTGTTGCCGCCTTTTTCGGGCTGATCGGGTCGCGAATACTTTACATTATATTAAACTGGCGCTATTACAGCACCCAGCCTTTTTTGAAAATATTAACCGAATTTGAGGGACTCACTTTTTACGGGGCTATGTTTGGTGGTGTCATTGCCCTTTTGATCTGGTGCTCCCGGCGCAAGATCAGTTTTATGAAAATAGCTGACTTGTTTGCGCCTTATCTGGCTCTCGGTTACGGTTTAGTGAGAGTTGGTTGTTTTCTAAACGGTTGCTGCTATGGTAAAGAAGCGGATTTACCCTGGGCCCTGCCGATCAACATGGCTGACAGCGTTTTGCGTCATCCGGTCCAGCTTTATGCCGCCCTTGGTGGACTGTTGATTTTCGTGATTCTAAAATTGCTCAGACCGCGCAGACCATTCATCGGTTTCATTTTGTTAATGCTCTTTGCGCTTTACGGTTTGTTAAGATTTTCTACCGAATTTTTCCGTCATGGTTATGAAGTTGCGGCAGGGCTCACTACGGCCCAGATCTTCAGCCTAACCTTATTTGTACTCTCAGGCGCTGTTATTGCCCTGATCTACTACCTGCTTCCCGATGTAAAGACTTCAGAAAAGAAGAAAAAGGCCGAGGAAAAATGAGGGAGCTCCCGGTAGAGTTAAAAGTTTCTGATCCTGAGATTGGCAGGAGGCTCGATCTCTTCCTGGCTGGAGCGGCGGCTGATCTGACGCGCAGCCGGGCGCAGAAACTAATTGAAGATGGCATGGTGCAGGTTAATGATCTGGTATGTACTGAAAAAAAATTCCGAGTCCGTACTGGTGACCGGATCAGCTATTCTTTACCCGCTCTGACAGAGCCTTCAACTTTGCCTGAAGAAATCCCCCTCGATATTGTTTTTGAAGACCGGGATCTGCTGGTGCTTAATAAGGCACGGCAGATGGTAGTTCATCCTGCCCCGGGCCATAGTGGCGGTACCCTTGTTAATGCTTTACTTTATCATTGTCAGGATCTTTCCGGGATTGGCGGTGTGATGCGCCCCGGTATTGTGCATCGCCTCGATAAAGATACATCGGGGCTGCTGATCGTAGCGAAGAACGATAAAGCGCATAATTCATTGGCGGCTCAGCTAAAAAGTCGCCGGCTCAAGCGCGAGTATCTGGCCCTGGTTTGCGGCCGGGTCAAACCAGCATTAGGCAGGATTGAAGCCCCGGTGGGTCGGCACCCGCAAAACCGTAAAAAAATGATGGTTATCGCCGGTGGCCGCGAAGCGGTAACCCGCTACCGGGTCATGAAAGAATACAGGCAGATCAGTCTGCTGAAGCTTATCCTTGAAACCGGGCGCACCCACCAGATCAGGGTTCACCTCTCCCAGATCGGTTATCCGGTAGTCGGTGATTTTGTTTACGGGCCGGGAACTTGCGCCGGTCTTCCCCCGGAGCTGCTTTTTACCCATGCTTTGCACGCTTACCGGCTTTCTTTTATCCATCCGGGCAATAAAGAAAGCTTAACCTTCTTCGCCTCCCCTCCCCCAGAATTCCGGGCTCTACTACACTATTTGGCTAAAGGTGTTTAATTACTTCTCATACAAATTGAATAATAGTTTTTAAGTTAGCCTTGAAATTTTTGTGTTAAGAAGGAGGCGTAATTAGAGCTTCAGCAGTAGTCGAAGACGAACATAAAGCGAGCGCTTAAGAATTATCGGCGAGGAAAAACGCAGCGCAGGACCCGGACCTCAACAGAATAGTTACCTCTTCAGATATTATTGAGGGCCGGGCCGACTCAGGCGACTAAGTGTCGCCTTAGGAGGCTTCCTGCAATGCGAATTGACGAGCCGTAAAAAATTCTAAAGTGAGCGATCGTGAGCTTTGACTCTTGCTGAAGCTCTCGATACAACAATTTTATCTGATAAAACAATCGCAAATCGCTGTCAAAGGCTGAACTTAGTAGTCAATAGCTGAGCGTGGTGTTTTAAAGGAGTTGATGCTTAATAGAATTAGTGATTATGTACTAAATGAGTAATAATCTAATAACCGGGGCGTATTACTCTAAATTGAATCGCTTTTTTATGCCTGGATCAAGCGGGTTAACAGTAACCGTTTCGTAGTTTTCATAGAAAACCTGACCCGGCTTGCTACCCGGCCGGCGCCTCACATGGCGCACCTCAGTATAATCAACATCGGCTGCGCTGCTTTCCCGCCCTTTGCTAAAATAGGCTGCCAGAAAAGCCGCTTCCTCAAGATCTTCTTTTGCGGGCGGCCAGCCGGTTTCTTTCAGGACCACGTGGCTGCCCGGAAGCTGACGGATATGGAACCAGATATCCCGCCGCACAGCGGCCTTAAAAGTAACATGGTCATTCTGACGATTGTTGCGCCCGACCAGAATCGTCTTTTCTGATCCGCTTTTAAAGATAAGGGGTTGCGGTAGCGCTGTCTCCTTCTTCTTGCCCTTTTGTTTATCTCTTAAGTATCCGGCATCGACTAACTCCAGGCGAATTTCTGCCAGCGAACTGCCGACGGCACTTTCAATGCTGTAGAGGAGACTGCGGCAGTATTCAGTTTCTGCATGTGTGATTTTTAGTTGACGCCGCACCTCATCCCGACCTGTTTTGGCTTTACGGTAACGGTTAAAATAATGCTGCGCATTGGCAGCAGCATTCCGAGCGGGATTTAGCGGCACCAGTACTTTTTCTTCCGGCTCGTAGAGGTCAGGAAGGAGGACCCTGTCAGCGCCGCGGGGTACCTGGTCACCATAGGCCAGCAGCAGTTCACCAAAGTGCCTGTGCTGGGAGGCCAACTCTGTCGTTTTCAGATCTTTCTTTAAAGCCAGCTCTTTTCGCCTTAAAGCAGTGAGTCGCCGCCCCACTGCATTTTGTAACAGGTTTTTGAGTGCTTTTTCAGCTTCTGCGCTGATTTCTCCAAAGTAGAAGCGATCCAGCATCTCGTTAATACTTGCTTGTTCAGTCTGTTCCTCAGCAGACAGGTGGGTAAGCCGGATTGCTGCATAAAGCCTTTTTCCCGGCAGCAACACCGGATTGTACTGCCTCTTATTCATAGCATCAAAGAGTGATCTGACTTCACTTACCAGGAGGTTGGTATCAATATCACCTTCAGCGTTTATTGCCTGCTGTCTGCTACGGTAAATCAGTTCATTGGCAATAAGTGGGCTGATGCCATCGACCGTCGCCAGGAGAGCCTGCTCAGGTTTTTCCTTTGTTGCCAGGTTTTCCTGGAATGCTGTCTCAAATTCATTAGTATTCATCTGCAGGGGGTTCAGCTTATTCTGAGTAGGCACTGGCCTGTACTTCTCCCCGGGATAGATTGCGCGGAGAGGGTTTTTCTCCCAGCCGACAGTTTTTGCTGCTCCTAAGATCACCCGGTTTTCTCCAACCAGGATCAGGTTACTGCGGCGGCTCATTATTTCAGCAACCAGCGAAAATGGGGATAGCCCAACCGGCGGTTCAAACGTGATCTCAAGGATTCGCTCCAGAGGAGGACTCTCTAAACTTAAGATCCGGCTGCCGGTCATGTATTTGCGCAGCAACATGCAAAATGGTGAAGGTTGAGCAGGATTCTTTTGCTTATGGCTTGCTTTGCCGGAAAGATGCACGCGAGCATATCTGGGGTCTATAGAAAAAAGCAGGTTAAGCTGCCGGCCCTGATGATAGAGATTAAGGATAAACTCACTACGAACAGGTTCAGTTACTTTTTGCACAACTGCGCCGGGTACTTCTTCCTGCAGCTCTGCTGTGACGGCTTGCATGATAAAGGTATCGAACGACATATTTCCCTCAACTCCCGGGATTCAGTATAATTCTTCTTGATCGAGTTGGCAAATAAAGATGCCGCAAACCTTGAGCTTGCTCTATTTTGATGATAGTATTAACGCAGCGTTGCAGAGCCCGGGAGGAACAATTTATGATCAGCAGCATGACCGGCTACGGCCGTGGAGTCGGGACTGAGAATGGTTTTACCTTTTCGGCCGAACTCCGTTCAGTTAATCATCGCTATGCCGATTTTTCACTGCGTCTTCCACGCGAGCTCTACGCACTTGAAGACGGGATTCGCCGGCTGCTGCAGGAATCGATCAAGCGCGGGCGGGTTGAAGTTACCCTGACCTTGGATGAGATGCCGGCTGCCCTGCGGCAGATTAGGATTAACCAAGATCTGGCGGAAGACTACTTTCATTCCCTGGTAGAGCTTTCTGAACGACTGGGAGTTGACGAAAAAGTTAAGCTTAAGCACCTGCTGCAGGTTCCCGAACTATACAAATCTCCAGGCTCTGTTTTAGCGGAAGAAGAGCTCTGGCCTGCCGCCTTTTCGGCGCTACAGGATGCCCTGGAAAAACTGCTGCTGCAGAGAAAGATTGAAGGTGAAAACCTCTGCCGTGATCTCCTGGAGCGTTGCGGGAAGCTGGAAGAACAGATCGCAGAAGCTGCTGTAAGGGCTGAAGGAGCGAAAGAGGATTGCCGCAAAAGAACTGAAGAAAAGGTTGCCGATCTGCTGGCCGGCAAATTTGAAGAAACCAGGTTGTTGATGGAGTGTGCTCTGCTGGTTGAACGGATGGGTGTTGACGAAGAGTTGGTTCGTCTAAAAAGCCACGTTGAAGCTTTTAGAAAGAATATCAGCGGCAGTGAGGCAGCAGGCCGTAAACTTGATTTTATTGCGCAGGAAATGTTCCGCGAAGTTAATACTATCGGCTCGAAGGCCGGCGATTACCAGCTTACTAATCTTGTAGTCGAGATGAAAGCGGAGCTGGAGAAGATGCGCGAACAGATCCAGAATCTGGAGTAGAGAGCGAGGTTCATTATGGCTATTAAACTGATAAATATCGGGTTCGGTAACATTGTTTCTGCCGGTCGCATAGTGGCCATCGTCAGTCCTGAATCAGCACCGATCAAAAGGGTGATTTCCGAGGCAAGGGAACGCGGTATTTTGATCGATGCCACCTACGGTCGGCGCACCAGGGCGGTAATTGTTGCCGACAGTGGTCATATTATCCTCTCCGCAGTGCAGCCGGAAACGGTTAAGCACCGTCTGCAGGCGAAAGAAAGCAGTGCAGAAAATGGAGACAGCGAATAGGGGAGGGATTGGTGATATGGCTGAAGGAATTCTACTGATTATATCCGGACCTTCCGGTGTTGGTAAAGGCACTGTCTGCCGCCACCTGATTTCTGTCCGTCAGGCGCTTAATCTTTCTGTATCAACCACCACCAGGCCGCCCAGGCAGGGAGAGGAAGAGGGCCGCGAATATAATTTTACCTCTGTTGATCGGTTTAAAGAGATGATCAGCAGTGGTGATTTTTTAGAGTGGGCGGTTGTGCACGGCCACCACTATGGAACACTGAAGTCTACTGTGCGTCGGCACTTAACAAAAGGTGAAGACCTGATCTTAGAAATTGATGTGCAGGGAGCAGCCCAAGTAAGAAAGAATTCGCCGGGTGCAGTATTGATCTTCCTGGCGCCACCATCGCTTGAAGCATTAGAAACTAGGATCAGGGGACGCGGAACCGAAGACGACTTGCGCATTAAACAGCGTCTCATTGCCGCCCGTGAAGAGATGGAAGCATATTATCTATATGATTACGTTGTAGTAAATGATCGGGTAGAAGAAGCAGCAGACCTGATTGGTGCGATTATTGATGCTGAAAAATGTAGGGTGAACCGCGGCGTTCGTCCGCCGGGA